>NZ_LMVE01000042.1:0-279631 GCF_001432185.1 Cylindrospermopsis sp. CR12
GTCTTAAACCTCATAAACGCCTCTTTTTCAAGCGTGGCTTTCAGGCTCTATCCCTTATGAAACAAGCTGTTTGACCACTTTGTCACCCGGTAAGAGCTTGTGCCGGGATCTAAATGCGGCTATAAATATAAAGGCGCGTGGGACACACGCCCTCAAAGCTCAATCAATGTCTTCATAGAAGAGTCGTTGAGAAGCCCACACTCACCTGTAAGGGAGTGTGTGGAGTATGTCACTATATCCAATTTATCTTAAACCACGCCCCCGATTTATCGAGGGAGCGTCAATCCATCACCTCATTTACAGGAAAACGGTCGATTAACTGCATCGCCCTTCCAGCATTTTTCCGCAAAGACTCGCTCACAAAGGGAGCATGAGGAATTTGTGATAACAAATCAAGAGTACGCCTTAATAACCTAACTACATCACCCTCATCTAAAGTGGTCATAGCACAAAGTTGTAACCATTTGGTCCCCAGTGCCCATTGTTCCACAATAGCAATCAGTTCAAATTCTAACCATATAGGTAGAGCAACATGATAACGATGTTGAATCTGAAATAACTTACGTCTAATATTACGCAACTTTGACAGGGCACTCCCTACCTCATTACTCAAATTAAAACTTACCCTACTATCAGGTCGTGGTGTTTCCGTGACTAGTGCTGCTACTGCTGCTGCTAAGTGATGGGGATCTAAATTATCTAGTTCACCACTATCTATAGCTAATCCTAACCATAATTCATTCTCACCCCTAATGGTGGACGCCATTTGTCCCAAGTGTGTGGGTGCCAAATTGTCTAGGGCATCAAAATGTTGTAGAATCCTAATCAAGTTCAGAAACTGCTCCCAATGTTCCTCAGAGTTTCGTTTTACCTTCTTCTCTAAACCCTCCAGATATGATTTTAATTCCACAAACTCGGCTTTCTGCTTAAATATATGCCCAATTTTCCCCGACTGATGTACGGAATTCTTTTCCATTTGTGACTGTATAGACACTACCCGATTGAGTTGATTTGCTAACTCCGGTGTCATGTACAAAAACTCTGTCGTATCTGGAATAAGATCCGCTATTTGTGCTGTCTGTGCATCTCCTCGCCAAGAATAACCCTTTTTTAATCCTAGCTCTATAGGGGGTATAATACTTTCTGGCACTTCTACCCTAGATATGTGAGCATGTACTTCAATTACATCTGAGTTTGTAGCTGAATACCAACGATTATTCTTGCCCAAGCAAATAATGAAGGAACTTGGACCAGTTTCTGGCACTTTACTATATAATATGGCTGTCATTGGTAGGGTAGCTGTCGTGTTTTTATCTCTCAAGCTCAAAAGGGTACCTTTGACGGCAAATTCTAGCATCATATACAATTCAGACTCTCTTTCTTCCCTTAGTTGCTCCTGTAAGGTTCTAAATATATGTAGCTCTACCTTTAAAATCTGTTTCAACTTTTCATAAAGGGTAATTTCATTTTCGTCTATGGCACTTAATTCTTCCTCAATTTTTGCCAGTTCTGCCTTAATTTCCTCAATTTCGTCGTATTCTGGCTTTAAATATAAAGTCGCCATGTACTGACCAAAACTGCGCTCTATTAGTTCCTTAGCTTGTTCTAATGTATGGGTTTGCAACAGGTTTAACACCATGCCATAACTGGGGGTAAACTGACTCACTAGGGGATCCGCAGGGGATGTGGCTAAATATGCAGCTTCTCTTGCTCCCTCAAAGGGTGTTTGTAGGGTTACTACGTGACCCTGTTTATCCATTCCTCTTCTACCTGCACGACCGGACATCTGTAAAAACTCAGAAGCCTTCAATAGTCGATGTCCATTATCAGTTCGCTTGGAAAGAGTTGATATTACTGTCGTTCGAGCAGGCATATTAATACCTGCCGCTAAAGTCTCTGTGGCAAATACAACTTTAATTAGACCCTGCTGAAATAGTTCTTCAACTAGTAACTTCCAAGCTGGTAATATGCCTGCATGGTGTGCCGCAATACCTTTATACAGGGGAGCAATTTGCCCAGAACGTCCAGCTTCCGGATTACGAGTTAAAAATTCATCAATTTGTACTCGTAATATTTGGGATTCTTCATTATTGACCAGCCATAGGTCGCTAACTTCTGAAACCGCTTTATCACAACCACGACGGCTGAAAATAAAGAAAATCGCAGGTAACATATCCCTCTCGGATAATTGACTGAGGGTATAAACTATAGTTGGCGGTTCGGGACGATTACCATAACCCCTCTCCCCAATCCCCTTCTTACCCCGTTTGATTAACCTGGAATTAATTTTGGTCTTATTCTCATTGAGTAGGGGAAATAAACCTTTTGGGTTACAGAAGTGAAACTCTAGGGGAACGGGACGAAAATCAGAGTAAATTAAATCTGTTGGTCCGTGAACCCGATTTAACCAATCTGTTAGTTGGTCGCTATTATCAACAGTAGCAGAAAGAGCAACCAACTGAACCTCCTGGGGACAGTAAATTATGGATTCCTCCCAAACCGTACCCCGCTGCTGATCATTCATGTAGTGGCACTCATCTAATACCACAGCCTCAACATTGGTCAAAGATACCCCAATTTGTCCTATGGGGGTACCATAAAGCATATTACGGAAAATTTCCGTGGTCATCACAATAATCGGTGCTTCCCGGTTTACAGAAGCATCTCCCGTGAGCAGTCCCACCTGGTCAAAACCAAATTTTTCCCGAAAGTCCCGTAACTTTTGATTGGATAAGGCTTTTAGGGGAGTAGTGTAAAATACCCTTTTACCCTGAGACAAAGCCCGATAAATGGCATATTCACCAATTAAGGTTTTACCAGAACCTGTCGGAGCACAGACAACTACCGATCTTCCAGCATTTAAAGAGGCGATCGCATCTAGTTGAAATTGATCGAGTTCAAAGGGAAAAATTGACTGTAGGTCAATTTCTAAAGGGGATGGAGTGTGATTGTTCACTAGAACCTCCACTCTGAGGAGGATGATGCTATCACAAGACCTGGAAGTAACATCTGGGCGAATTGATTCGCCACCTGAAAATTCATAACTGTAACCATCCTGAATTTGCGGATTGTTGAACAATATTTGTGGGTGACTGTGTGCCCCCTGCACATACTGGAGGAACTGTACTTCCCACCATTATAAATGGATATGGTGGAGGATGGGGGGTTTTCAGTAAGTCCCACTTAATAATTCACCAATTCACCACGGATGATGGTAATAGCCTGTCCGCTTAAAAAAACCCGATTTCCTCCTGAATAGGTCACTTTCACTACTCCGCCCCGTTGAGAAGCTTGATAAGCTAAAAAACTATCTTTTTGCAGTTTATGTCGCCAAAAGGGCGCTAAACAACAATGTGCAGCACCAGTTACTGGATCTTCGTCAATACCAAAACCGGGGGCAAAAAAACGAGATACAAAATCATATTCCAGATCACCAGTACTGGTAACAATCACGTTCCTGACTGGTAACAGTCTCATTTGTTGCAAATCTGGCTGTATTTGTCGGACTAATTGTGGGGAGGCCAATTCCACTAAATAACCAAGGGAGTTCAAAGAAACTGATTTGTAACCAACTCCTAAAACCTCATTTAGCAAAGGTAGTGGTTCCACAATTTGGGAATGATTAACGGGAAAATCTAATTCAATCCAATCATCTTGCTTTTTCGCAATCAATAAGCCACTTTTAGTATAAAACCGGGCTGTTTGTTCCGGTGATAAATATCCTTCTGACCAAAGAACGTGGGCACTAGCTAAGGTAGCATGACCGCACAGGGGAACTTCTGTGGTTGGCGTGAACCACCGTAAATTGAAACCGTCATTTTCTGCTAGCAAAAAAGCTGTTTCTGATAAATTCATTTCTTGAGCTACTTGCTGCATCCACTCGTCAGATTGAGAATTGGTCAAGACGCAAACTGCAGCAGGGTTACCTTGGAATGGTTTGTTGGTAAAAGCGTCAACTTGGATAATTTTTTGGTTAGTGGTTCTCATGTTATTGTTATATGTAAGTAGGGAGGCACAATTATTTGTAGGATGGGTTGTAGGGTAACCCATGGGGGCGTTGGGTTTCGTTCCTCAACCCAACCTACGTTCATCTTATGTTTAATTCCACCCACCTAGAAGCCATTAACCACAATAGATTCCGGATTTGCCCGAGGATTTAAACAGCACCACTGTTTTTATTAAATAAAATGGATATAGTTTTAACAATTAATTGCAAATCGTAAACTAAACTCCAATTTTTCTGATACTGTAGGTCTAGACGAATAACATCCTCAAAATTGCGTACTTTGGAGCGACCATTTACTTGCCATTCCCCAGTCATCCCTGGTTTTACATCCAAGCGTTGCCATTCTGGCACTTCGTATAATTCCACTTCATCAGGGGTGGGTGGACGAGTACCAACTAAACTCATTTCCCCTTTTAACACGTTCCAAAATTGTGGCAGTTCATCCAAACTGGTACGACGCAAAAAACGTCCTACCTTAGTGATTCTAGGGTCATGATCATTTTTAAAAAATGCCCCAGCTACTTGATTTTTTACCTGGGACTTTTTAGCTTCCGCATCTACACACATGGAACGGAACTTCCAAATATAAAAACGTTTACCCATCCACCCACAACGGATCTGTCTAAAAAAAATCGGACCTGGATCATTGATGCTGATGGCAATCCCAATGGGAATCAATAAACATGCTGTAATTACTAACCCTACTAAAGACCCAACTATATCAATAATTCTTTTCATCCGAGACTTTACGCAAGGATGAGTTGCTGGTAGGTCTTCTAGTCTACAATTACTGCCACGACTATTTCCGGAGTTAGTCAATTCTGAGGTTTTATTAGTTACAGAAGATTTAATTATAAATACCTGATCTAATCCCGTTAAATTCAGGACTGCCATCACTTGTGGGGTCACATTATCAAGTATAAATTCTATCTCCTTTTCTTGAGCGGACTTAAAACTACTGACTAAAGCCCCCAGCCCACTACTATCCATAAAAGTTGTGTTATTCAAGTCTATTAATAGAACTTTAGAATCTAGGTTAGACTCAATTAGATCTCGGCAGGTCTTTTTAAAGCAAATGGCTTCATTTACGCTGAGACGATTTGAAGCCTGGACTACCATCGTACCTTCCAGATAATGAACCGGAAGATCTATTTCTGCGAATTTTCCAGTCATGAAGCTATCAACTTGGGTTACCATCTACAGATTAAGCTAAGATTCCACCACGCTCACCCACCCGGAATGTTTAGTTTTAAGTAAAAATAAACATCTCCAGGGTAAATCTTTCCCACTGTTTATCCCCTACCCAAGGGGTAGAGGTTCTCAACTAGTTTCAACTAATAATTATGTTTCTAAGGATAGATGCTAGTGGCTACTTTACGAATAGAAAACAGTTTAGACTGTTTGCTCCTATGATAAATTTCCCTATATTGACGAAAAGTATCTTGCTTACCTTTTTTGGAAATGTCGATAAACTTTCATTTTTTCCACTAGAACAACACAAAACTTTATATTTAGAAATAGGTAGTTGAATTAGTAATTTTCATCTACATTGTTAGATCTAGATTTGGCTTTATTAGCACTACGTTTAAGAGCAGAAAGCCTAGCTTCGTAACGGTAACGCTGACGCTTACCTGGGGTAGTATCAATTAAGGTTTTAAGAGCACTTCCTAAACTTTTATAGGCATTAGGTAAAGTATAACCAAATCGCGTAGCTAAATTAATAGCTTTTTCATCAGCATCAATTAACTCTTTTGTTTGCTTTGCGCCATTATTTTTTTGATATAGTCGCCAGCCAGAAACTCCACAAAGAGCTAAAGCTAAAACTAATAATAATCCATCCTGCACCCACAATTCACCTACAGCACCACCTAAACCAATAGCCAACGCAGCCATTTCCCACCCATCTTTAGGAATAGTATCATTTTGAATACGTCCCACCTCATGCCAAAATAGGAGGTTACGCTGGTCCATAGCTAAGGCATCCCACTTAATTAAATCAATTTGAATCTCCACTTGGTCTTTACCAATTTCTTCAGAACGAATCAAAGGAGGACTGACTTCTGTTGTTCCTTCCACAATTACCCAACTTTGTAATTCTGGTGGAAGTAGACTCTTTAATCGTCTAAGTTCGCTCATTTCTGCCTTAGCAGAGGAAGTTGTGTATGATGTCATAAAAATTCAAGCGATATCAGTTTGTTAATATTTACTAAAAAACGACTATGTGGACAGTCATGGTGGTATCATGACCCGGAAGAGAATTTGGAAACTCTACCACAACCATCTTAACTTGCTATGGATATTTTTGAGAGAAAGTGAAGCAGTCGAATCCTATTGGTTTGAGGTTTGTTTGAAAACTTACATGATTGGAGCTAGTTAGAACATTAACTATTGGTTTAAAGAATGTGAGAATGGCTACAATTACTGTTTAAAACCCCAGACATCATCACATAGTGAAAATAATGGGGAGTAAAGGTTATATAGTTGAAACTATTGACAGTAACTAAGAAAATTTACTATAATTCTCCCCGAGTTTATCCCGACATTTACCATTGTAGCAAAATTATGGCAAAATCATTTTTGTTTTTAGCAGTTGCTCCTCTTATTTTCACCCTTTTAGGTTGCAATAGCAGTCCTACTAGCAGCACATCTACATCAACAGTACAACCACGCAATACTACTGGCAAAGTTAAAACCAATCTCCGTTTAGTTTGTGGTGTTAGTGGTGAGTTACCTGGATTTAGCTTTGTGCAAACCGATAGTAAATATGCTGGTATTGATGTGGATGTTTGTCGTGCTGTTTCAGCTGCCTTATTTGACAATCCGGACAAAGTAGAGTTTCGTAATCTTAGTGCTAAAGAAAGATTCACTGCTTTACAAACTGGTGAAGTGGATTTACTTAGCCGTAATACAACATGGACTTTTAGTCGTGACACTTCTATGGGTCTATATTTTTCACCCGTGGTACTATATGATGGTCAAGGGATCATGATCCGTAAAAATAGTGGCATTAATTCCTTAGCTGATTTAAAAAACAAAGCTATCTGCACCCAAACAGGTACAACCACAGAACAAAATTTAGCTGACCAAATGCGGAGGCGGGGCATTAGTTATAAACCCGTAGTTTTTGAAGATATTAACGTTACCTTTGCTACCTATTCGGAAGGTCGTTGTGATGCCATAACAGCTGATCGTTCAGCCTTAATTTCCCGACGTACTACCCTACCCAAACCTGAAGATAATATTGTTCTGAATGAATTACTTTCTTCAGAACCTTTAGCTCCTGCAGTTGCGCAGGGAGATCCCCAATGGCATAACATTGTCAAATGGAGTGTTTACGCCCTAATTAAAGCTGAAGAGTTAGGCATTAACTCTCAAAACATATCCCAATTTGCTAATAGTAAAGACCCAGAAATTAAACGTTTTTTAGGCACAGAAGGTAACCTAGGTCAAGGTATAGGTTTAACCAATGATTTTGCTGCTCGAATAATTAAGCATGTTGGTAACTACGGGGAAATTTACGATCGCAGTTTAGGGTCTAAAACCAAACTGAATCTCCCCCGTGGACAAAATGAACTTTATAGCAAAGGTGGCTTACTGTATTCTCCACCATTTCGTTAGTTTCCAACCAGTAATTATTGGAGAAGATAACCAATGACTAATTCCCAACCACCAATATGGCGTAATTATCGGTTTTGGCAAATTGCCATACAGGTTGTAGCCATAATTATAGCCTTGGGTATAGTGAATATCCTGTGGAATAATGCCAACCATAACTTACGCCAGTTGGGTATTAGTTTAGGCTGGGATTTTCTTGAGCGACAAGCGTCTTTTGACATTGGTGAGAGCCTAGTTAAATATCATGCTACTGACTCCTATGGGCGCGCTTTAGGTGTGGGACTAGTTAATTCCTTGCGGGTAGCAACTTTAGGAATTTTGTTCGCTACGGTTGTGGGAATAACTGCTGGTATAGGGCGTTTATCTGATAATTGGTTAGTAAGAAATATCAGTTTAGTTTACGTGGAGATTTTTAGAAACACCCCTTTATTATTGCAATTGTTATTTTGGTATTTTGGAGTTTTTCTATCTCTACCAAGACCAGAAAATAAAATTTCTCTTTTTGGTTTAGGTTACCTGAGTCGAAATGGCATAGATTTACCCACCCTCACCTATCAGGGAGTTAACCTAACTCCAGAATTTTCTACCTTGTTATTAGGTCTGACATTTTACACCGGTGCTTTTATTGCAGAAATTGTCAGAGCGGGTATAAAGTCAGTTTCCCAGGGACAGCGAGAAGCGGGATTATCCCTAGGATTAAGACCTGGTTTGTTAATGAGGTTGATAATCTTTCCCCAGGCTTTAAAGCTGATTGTTCCCCCACTTACCAGTCAATATTTGAATTTGATGAAAAATTCTAGTTTAGCGATCGCTATTGGTTATCCAGATATTTATTTTGTCGCTTCCACCACCTTTAACCAAACAGGAAAAGCTGTGGAAGTCATGATTTTATTGATGATCACCTATTTAACTTTAAGCTTAACTATTTCTATAGTAATGAATTTAGTCAATCGCACTGTTCAAATTAAAGAAAGATAATAATCACTTTGCTCAAACTAGTTATGGATAACTAAATTATGGATCAGCTAATTTGGCTTAGAAAAAATCTATTTAATAACTGGTACAATGGGGTATTAACTATAGTTTGTGTAATTGCTTTATTTTTCCTAGGTAAAGGCGTATTATTTTGGATATTTAATCAAGCCAAATGGCAAGTTGTCACGGTAAATATCCATTTATTTTTAGTTGGGAGATTCCCCCGGTCCTTATATTGGCGAATCTGGTTAGCTTTGGCAATCAATTCTATTATAGGGTTGATAACTTGGCATGGATTGATGCAAAAATATCATTTGCCTAAAAACCAATTGCTTCAAAAAGCTTATCAGTTAATTAGACCTCTGTTAGCACCTATATGGTTATTAACTTTTATCATTACTATTTGGTTACTTGGTGGCGGTTTTGGGTTACAATCTGTTCCTACAAATCTGTGGAATGGACTTTTATTAACCTTGTTAATGGCATTTGTTAGTATAGCACTTTCCTTTCCTCTGGGTGTACTATTAGCATTGGGAAGAAATAGTGAATTACCTGTAATTCGCTGGTTTTCTATTCTCTACATTGAGCTAGTTAGAGGTTTACCGCTCATAGGAATTTTGTTTATTGCCCAGGTGATGTTACCTCTGTTTCTACCTGCCGACTGGCGTTTAGACAGATTAGTTAGAGGTGTTGCAGGACTAGTTTTATTTAGTGCTGCTTATATGGCAGAAAATGTGCGCGGGGGACTGCAATCCATACCTAAAGGACAATTTGAAGCAGCAAGAGCATTGGGTTTAAATACCTTTTTACTCCTGATATTGGTTGTATTACCTCAAGCTTTACGAGTGGTAATCCCTACAATTGTAGGACAGTTTATTGGTTTATTCAAGGATACCTCATTACTGTCCCTAGTGGGTTTAGTGGAATTAACCGGAATTGCCCGCTCTATTTTAGCACAACCACAATTTCTGGGTACATACATGGAGGTTTATATATTTATTGGCGCAGTGTATTGGCTATTTTGTTATTCCATGTCCCTAGCTGCACGTAGGTTAGAAACCTAGAATGGAAGTTCCCTGGATCTTCGTAAAAGACCCAGGGAACGCACAACCAAGATTGCTCTAACTTAATTCGTAATTAAATGTTAGGACTAGCAAAAACAAAAGTTGCACTTGCAGCATTCACACCGTTAAGAGTGGCAACTAACACACCATTGATGCTGATGTTACTACCACTAAAGGTCAAGTCGCTTACAGATGTAGCAACCTGATTAGTAATGCCAATTACGTCAGTACCAATGGTGTAGTCAACAATTGTATTGGGGGTTTTCAACAAAGTGGGGTTATCAGTCAGAATCCAAAACTGATCTACACCAGCACCACCGGAGATTACATTACCTCCACCTTCACCCACAAAGAACCGGTCATCACCATCACCACCTAAAGCACGACCATTCGCACCTAGGTAGAATGTGTCATTCCCAGTACCACCGGATATGCGGTAGCCACTGGCATCTGTGGCATAAAATATATCATTACCACTACCGCCAAAAATGCGATCGCCATTGTTGAGATATATTTCATCTCCACCACTACCGGTAAAAACGCTATTATTTCCGGCAATAGCAGATTTTGCGGTAGAAGCATCCACCTGATCAGCGCCCGCACCAGTAAATACCAGGTCATTAATACCGTCAAAGGACCTAGGACTGGAGTTAGCACCCGCAACCAATTCATCATTACCTGAAGTACCAGAAATTAATTTTACTTCCTGTTGGGTAGCAGCAAATTCTGGTGTTACACCGAACAGAGTTTGATACATTAGATCATAAATTTGAGTATTATCTACAGTACCGGGTAGCTTATCAGCATTCATTCCGTAGGCCTTGGAAACAATACTACCAGGAAAATCAGGAGTTCCCACCCAAGCAATCCCAAAATTACCCATGGGTCCATCAATACTATTCTTAGCAGCAAAGGGAATCCAGGGTTCCGCAGCAGTACCAGTACTACCTTTGGGACCATCCAAAAATGCCCGGTTATTGTTGGTAGTTGTCGGGTTAACTCCAATGAATGGTACTTCAGGTTGGCTATTAGCTAAATTCGGTTTATTAGCATCAAAGTTACCACTGGGACGGTTGTAAGGAGCAAATTGAAACACCTGCATCCCACCAGCATCACTGTCTGCTGCTGTTATTACCAGAGTATTAGGGTCTTGTTTAACATAGTCCATAGCTACGCCTATAGCCGCATCAGCTCGGCGTAGAGCTTCTATGGTTCCTACCGCGTTGTTATTATTGGCAAAGTTATCAGTTCCTTCCTCTTCTATGACCACAAAGAATCCCTGGGGGTCTTGACGAAGAATTTTTAATGATGCTGTTAACATTTCCGCCACTGTGGGAGCTGTACTCACATACAGAGGTAAAGGACTGTTGGTGTTCAGTCCTAGAGACTCTTCCCGACGATCATCAAAGGTGTGGTTGGCGGCAAAAACCCCTAGAAGCTTGGTGTTAGCAGTAGCAGTAGCAACTGCTGCATTCATTTGCTCCTCCGTGTAAACCACGGTGTAGCCGAGGGATTTAGCCAGGTTAATTAGGTTAATGGTTGGACGATCAGCTGCATCAGTGTATTCCGCATCAATGGCAGCAGTAACATGGAAACCAGTAGTACCCTTGGGTAATAAATAAACCTCGCCCCCAGCCATGATTATTTGAGTACCAGAGCGAATCACCTGCTCCGCAATTTCCGCTGTTTTATCCCGAGCGCGAATATTGTCCCCATCTCGGTTGGTTGTAGCAGCTGCAAAAGCCGCAGTTCCAGGCTCACCAATGTGACCAGACTGAATTAGGGCTGTTGCTTTACCAGAGGCGATCGCCTCTTCTAGGATGGTGTAGCCAACTTTACCAGAAGCCGGGGTAACAATGGAATTATCTTCATTTAGTCCAAAGGACTCATTAAACACCTTGACACCATTAGCATGGGTAACAGCTCCTGCATTAGAGGTTCCCGTGAGTTGGTTTTCCATGTGACCGAGGTAAACTCCAGCGTGGGACATTTTATCCCAGTTGAGTCTGCCATCTGGTCCCAAATCAACGTTTCGCAGGGCCATGAAGTGAGAAGGGCTAGTACCATCCGGATGAATAAATATCACATTCCCCGTTGGTTTTGTAGCAGCAGGAGCGGCCAAGTTATTATCAGCAGGATTACGAGCCGTCAGTTCTTTTTCAAACAAGGTCTCGTACATCAACTCATAGATTTTGGTGTTATCTAAAGTGGGCGGTAACCTATCTGCATTTAGACCATGGGCTTTGGAGATAATGGAACCACTAAAATCAGGAAGACCCGCCCAAGCAACACCAAAGTTAAAACGATCACCATCAGCATCGGGAGCGGACACAAATGGAGGACTAGCTACTCCTGTTCGACCATCCATTGGTACGTTTCGTGCTGAAGTGCTGTCAATGGGGTTATTGTTAATATTGCCTACATTACCAGTTCCCAGAGGATCACGGATTTGCAGACCACCGGCATCACTATCTGCAGCGGTAATAATCAGCGTATTTTCATACTTTTTAACAAAGTCCATAGCCACCCCAATAGCCGCATCAGTACGACGCAGAGCTTCCAGGGTTCCAGAAGCATTGTTATTATTACCAAAGTTGTCTGTTCCTTCCTCTTCCAAAATAGTAATGGATCCCTTGCTGAAGTTGGGGTGACGTTCCATCAACTTTTGGGTTACATTCAACATCTCCCCAATGGTAGGAGCTGCTGGTGAATATAAGGGGAGGTTCTGTCCTGCTAATACTTCTTCAGGTCGGTCATTGAAAGTGTGAACGATTGCGAAAACACCTAATACCTTAGTCGGGGGTGTGGGTAGAGTAAGTAAAGCGTTAAGTTGGTCTTTGTTGTAAACAACCGTATAGCCCAGAGTTTTAGCTTTCTCTATCAGGTTTTCCGTGGGGCGCTGTAAAGAATTTGTACTTACAGCATCAAGCTGTGCCGCAGTACCATGAAATCCATTGGTTCCCACGGGTAATAGGTTTAATTCCCCACCACCCATAATGAAATCCACACCGGAGTCAATTACCTGTTTAGCGATTTCTGCAGCTTGAGCCCGGGGTACTATGCGGGAACCATCAGGATTAACAATTTCCTTTGTTTTGGCGACAAAGGCCGCAGTTCCCGGTTCATAAATGGCACCAGATTGAACTAAAGCAGTTACTTTACCAGCATCCCGAGCTGCTTGCACAATAGTTTTATTACTGCCATCCAGAGAAACAATCGGAGTGTTTCCCGCTTCAAAACCAAAGGACTCTGCATAGGCCTTGGCTCCTGTTGCATGGGTGACTGCTCCTGAATTGGAGGTTCCACCCAGTTGATCTTCCATGTGACCAAGATATACTCCGGTCTTTTCTAGGTTGTCCCAGTTTAATCTTCCATCAGGACCTTTGTCTACAAAGCGAGCAAAAGCGAAGTGAGAAGGACTAGTTCCATCCGGGTGAATGAAAATAACGTGGTTTCCAGCCATATTGTTATATCAACTCCTAATCAAATACAGTCTAAAAGATTTAACCGAATAAATTTTTAACCCATATCTATCTTGATGAATTATTGTTAAATCGCGTTTATTTTTAGATTAAGAGTAAATGAACTAAAGGTTAAAAAATAGCAACTCTCCTATAACCATAACATAAAGATGATATATATCATAGATAAAAGTCTATTAGAGTTGTTGGGAAATAATACTAATTGTTTAACCATAAATCAGCTATAATTAGGTGAGATTAATGTAAAATATCAGGCATGAAAACACCAAAGGCAGTTATTATTGCGGAAGACGTACATAAGTGGTATGGTAAATTCCATGTCCTTAAAGGGGTGAGTTTAAGAGTAGATCGAGGACAGGTAGTAGTCTTAATGGGCCCATCCGGGTCAGGAAAGTCAACCTTCATACGTACATTTAATGCACTAGAAGCATATCAACAGGGGAGAATAATTATTGATGGTATTACCTTGAGTAGGGATTTAAAAAATATTGAGGCGATCCGCTCAGAAACAGGGATGGTGTTTCAACAGTTTAACTTATTTCCCCATTTAACCGTCTTACAAAACATCACACTAGCACCCATTTGGGTGCGTAAATTGCCAAAAGTTAAAGCAGAAGAATTGGCAATGCAGCTGTTAGAAAGAGTGGGAATTTTAGCTCAAGCTAATAAATATCCAGGACAATTATCTGGGGGACAACAACAACGGGTAGCCATAGCGCGTGCGTTAGCCATGCAACCGAAAATTATGTTATTTGATGAACCGACATCCGCCCTGGATCCAGAAATGGTGCGGGAGGTTTTAGATGTGATGCGGAATCTTGCCCGGGAGGGAATGACCATGGTAGTGGTGACCCATGAAGTTGGTTTTGCTAGGGAAGTTGCTGACAGGGTGATTTTTATGGATGAAGGTTATTTGGTCGAAGACACAACCCCGGATTTGTTTTTTACTGCACCTAAAGAGGAAAGAACGCGAAAGTTTTTATCACAAATTCTTTAGAATACAGTAACCCAATTCTCCGGTTTCTCTTCCTAACTTGTTTAGCAAGTTTTAGATGGGCATCATTCCTGCTTACCAACTATCTTGGATTTGGCTTCTAAATTCTCCAGACGGCTTCTTAACTCCTGATTTTGTTGTTTGAGCTGGTCTAATTCTTCACGCATGTGACGGAGACTTTTTTCCGGTCCAATGTGCTTTTGAACTTTCGGAATTTCTTCCTGTGCATAGCGTCTGACCCTTCCATCAGAGGTTTGATCAGCTAGACTTTGTAAAATGCCAATTGCTTTTGGTGTTTCCATTTTTCCTAAGGCGCTGATCACAGCGATTTGGGTTAAAAAGAATGTCTCCTTAGCTATTTCTCCTAATTGACCTAAAATTCGTTCTAGATTGGCTGAACTTTGACCTAGGGAAATTTTACCCAAAGCTCTAATAGCAGATAATCGCAATGCTTGAGAAACCCCTAGTTTGCTGTATTCCAAGACTAAATTTAAGGCAGCTTCTGATGTCTTAAATTGTGATAATCCAGCAATTGCACCACTTCTAACTATTTCATTCCAACCTGCTCTTGATTGTAAAACAGATGCCAATAAGTTAATTGTAGTGTCTTCATCAATGTTTTCATCTAGGTTAGTAGCACTAATTAATCCCAAACTTTGACAAGCTGCAGCTTCTACATAATAGCTTTGGTCTCCTTTTTCTACCAGCTCTTTCACAGCTTGATAACTAGAATAGGTTTTGATTTGAGATAGGGATTCAACCACCGCTAATCGCACAAAGGGACTGGTATCTCCCAACCCGGAAACTAAACTATCAAAGACCTGATCTAGCTTAACTTCTGCCAGGTTTTTGGCAACTTCTGCTCTCACACCCCAAAAGGGATCGTTTTGTAAGGCGTTGGATAAAGCTTGTACAACCTCCCAACCACCTTTTTTGGCTAGTGCTTCTGCTGCATAAATACGAGAAACTGGATGGGGGTCACCTTCTAACTGGGCTTTTAGTTCCGGTAGGGGATATTCCAAAACTACAGTTTTTAAAAAATTATTGCCTACATCAAAACTGATAAAATCTGGTTTTTCTCCCAAAGGAAAGTAAAAACTTTGTTCTCTTTCATTAATCCGCACGGTAAAGGTTTTCAGGGGGGATTTTTCTGCTCTATAACCAAAACCAATGGGAATCTTGAGATCAAATAAATCTCTTTCATCACTAGCTTGAGTTTGAGTTACTGTGAGTTTTGCTAGGTTAACATCTCCATCCCAAAAGTAAGTAATTTTAAAATCCGGATGACCACCACGATAAACGTATTGGTCAAATAAGAAACTTAAATTTCTCCCTGTCGCTTTTTCTATGGATCGCAATAAATCTATGGTTTCTACGGTTTGGTGGGCATAATCTTGAACAAAGGTGTGAATGGCTTGCCAAAATAGCTCTTCCCCTAGCTCTGCGCGAATCATGTGATAAACACAGGAACCTTTTTCGTAAATATGGCGATCATACAGTTCTATCGCTTCTCGGTAAACATGAGTTACCATGGGACGACGATAACGATGACTGTCTTCATTTAAATAACTACGTGCTTCTAACAAGCGATAGTAGGCTGCTTCCTCCGGTCCGTATTCATGCTCTGTCCACATCACTTCTGAATAGGAGGCCATCCCTTCCTTAATCCAAGCATGAGACCAGTGTTTAATGACTAATAAGTCACCAAACCATTGATGCGCCAATTCATGGACAACTAAACTTTCTGTATTACGGTTGTCTAGGAGGGATCTTTCATCTAGCAAGCATCGATCTGTTAGCAGGGTGGTAGAAGTGTTTTCCATCCCCCCAAAAATGAAGTCATCCACGCACACTTGAGCATATTTGGGATAGGGGTAAATATAACCATAGCTTTGACTTAAAAATTCTACCATGCGAGGCGTTTTGCCTAAGCTGCGTTCAGCATCTGCTTCTCTCCCTTTCTCTACGTAATAACTGATAGTTTTATCTTGCCACCCCTGTTTTATCTCTGAAAAATCACTGACAGCTAAGGTCATTAAATAGGTTGGATGTACTTGTTTTTGGACCCAGTGATAAATTTGATGATTTCCATCCTCTAATGTATCAATTAACTCACCATTGGAAATTGCCATCAGAGGTTTGGGCACGCGAATACGAATTTCTGAGGTGGATAACTGTCCTGGATAATCAAAACAGGGAAACCAGTAACGGGAATCTTCGTCTTCACCTTGAGTCCATACCTGAGTTGGTTTATGGGGGTAGTATTTGTCCGGTTGGATAAAGTAAATTCCTCTTTGGGGCTTTTCTACTGAGTAGGCGATCGCCAGTAACAGCCTTTTGCCACACTGGGTAGCTTCAGACAAGTAAATATAAAGCTTTTTTCCATCATGTTCAAACTTCTGCTCAATTTCATTGATTAAGACAGATTTTATTTTCAGGTTGACAGCATCCAATACTAATCTATCAATGTGATTTCGTATTGGTAATAGACTAATGCTACAATCACCAAAACAAATTTGGTTGGAAATGTCTAAACTCAAATTCAGAAAAATATGCTCTACTTGTCCTGGCTTATCAGGATTATAATGTGGTTTAGCTCCTGGTAGTTCGAAAGATTTGTATCTTTTTTTGTCTGTATCAAAATGGAATTGCAACATTGTTTATTAATAGCCTTGTCATCCTGAACATTTTCTTCAACAGAATAGATAATGCACCCTGTTCAAAATTTAACTTGAGCAGTATGGTGTTTGGGATCTGATGATTACAAGCAATCCCCCCATTCTATCACCCAAGTTTCATATATTGGTATCATCTGATATTGGGTAATTTGGAATCGTTAACAAAATTTTCCAAAATCATATCCAGATTATCATTAAGCAGATATTAATTAACTCCCAGAAACTTAGTAATGGACTTTGTTACTATTTAAGATATTTTCAACCCGAGAGGATGATGACAATGGCTAAGAGTAAATCCAAGTTCCTAATTCCCGCTGTTGGCGCTACCATGGTGGTTGCAGGGAGCATAGCTACATATCTGTACCTAAATTCTTTTACAAGTGAAACTCCGTTGGAGAGTGCTAAATTAATTCCCAGCAACACTTTAATGGTAACCTACTTCAATACAGATCCACAACTCTGGAGTAAACTGGGCAAATTTGGCACTTCCCAAGCACGACAAATAGTAACTCAACGGTTACAGTCCGTCAATCAAAGTATATTTGAAAACAATATTTCCTATGAAAAGGATATCCAACCCTGGATTGGTGGTGTCACCCTTGCTGTATTACCATCAAACTCTAATGGGAATTTATCTACCTCAGCACCTAATCTACTAGTGGTTGGCATTAAGGATAAGTTTGGTGCCCTAAATTTTGCTAATAAATTAAGACAGCAAAAGACTCTCAAAACTGAGGAGTTCAACTACAAGGGGGAGAAAATTATTTCTAGTAATAACAAGGGTAAGTCTAGTTATCTTTGTTTGTTAAACAGTACATATATACTATTATCTGATCAAAAGGAAACTGTACAAAAAGCTATTGATACTTTTAAAGGTCAACCTTCCTTTGCAAATGCGGAAGCAAGTAAAAGTATTCTTTCTCAAACAGTAGATGTAAAAAATAGTCTAGGTCAAATATATGTACCTGATTATGGTAAGATGATCAAGGAACTAAGTGCGTCAAGTCCGAATGCTGGACCATTACAACCACAAGTTTTGGAACAAATTAAGCGAGTAAAATCACTAGTAGCCAAGGTTGGGATTGATGATTGGGGACTCAGGTTTAAAGCGGTGGTAAATTTAGATCCTCAACTAAACAAGTTTGAGTATGAAAGCAGTTCTTCCAAAATACTGGAACTGGTTCCTGGAGATACTATTGGTTTGGTCACAGGGAAAAACATTAATCGCACCTGGCTAACTTTCTTAGACGAATCAAAAAATGATCCTCAAATTTGGCAAGGGATTCAACAAGTAAAACAACAATTCCAAAACAATGCTAATATTGACCTCAATAAAGACATATTTAGCTGGATGGACGGGGAGTTTGCTTGGAGCGCAGTCAAGTCAAATCAAGGACTACTAGCTAATAGTGGGTTTGGTATAGCAATGGTCTTTGATACGAGCGATCGCCCGACAGCGGAAACAACCTTAAAGAAACTAGATGACTTAGTCAGAAAGCAGTCATTAACAGTAGCAAAAAGGAACATTAACAATAAAAGCATTACGGAGTGGGGGGTTCCGGGTGGAGGGATTTTATTTACCCATGGTTGGTCAGATCAAGATACCGTATTTATGGCGCTTGGGGGTGCGGTGGGGGAGAAACTGGCTGACAATAAGGGACAAACCATTGACAAAAGCAACAATTTTAAGTCTGTAATTAGTTCCCTAGAAAAACCCAACGGTGGTTATTTCTATCTGGATATGGACAAAACCATCCCCATAATCAATAGTATATCAGGTCAACCCCTACCACCAGATACAACTGCCATTTTATCTTCAATTCGCGGTTTTGGGATGACCTTTCACAACCCCAATAAGTCCACCACTCAACTGGAAATGTTATTGGGATTGAAACCGAGTAGGTAGGAAGCATACAATCGTAAATCAACTGCTCATCATCTAACCATCCACATGACTACTGCTATCAAACCCGATTTAACTTCAAACTTGGTCAATAGGGTACTTTCCATTAAGCCCTTATTTGATTTTGCTAAACACCAAGCAAGAGAAATGATGATTAAACGGGCCCAAAAAATAGGTGTAAATTGGCATCAAGAAGTGGAAAAGTTGCAAGCACGAGACTGGAGCAATGATCTGGCCCAAGTGCAAGATCCTCAACTTACCTATCCAGACTACTATCTTACCTCATTTCACGCATACGAAACGGGTAATATGAGTTGGCAAGCTGCTTTTGAGGTAGAATCTGCTGCTTATGCAGTTCATGCAAAGGTTTGGCCAGATTTTCTTCCTGACGGAGATGCCAAACTTAGACAAAGCTACCACCATATCCTGAAAACCTTGATCCCCGACACACCAAAGGATATTTTAGACCTAGGTTGCAGTGTGGGAATGAGTACCTTTGCTTTACAAGCAATTTATCCCCAAAGCCAAATTACGGGTTTGGACTTATCTCCCTATTTTTTAGCTGTTGCTAATTATCGTTCTCAAAAAAGTCCTCAATATCAAAATTCCATTAATTGGCTTCATGCAGCAGCGGAGTCTACAGGAATGCCAGATAATTCCTATGATCTGGTTTCTATTTTTCTAATGTGTCATGAATTACCCCAGTCTGCTACTCAAAAGATCTTTGTGGAAGCAAGACGGGTTTTACGTCCAGGTGGTCATTTGACCATTATGGACATGAATCCCCAATCAGAGATTTACAAAAAAATGCCCACTTATGTTTTTACCTTGCTAAAAAGTACAGAACCCTATTTAGATGATTACTTTACCCTAGATATGGAGAAATCATTGATAGATGCTGGTTTTAAAACTCCAACTATGACTAGCAATAGTCCTAGGCACAGAACTGTTATTGCTCAAGTAATCAAGTAATGACCCGCTCTGTGAACAACAACCCTCATATATGGATTACGGGGGATTTATTGACAGGTAAAAAAGTATCAAAGAACCCTGAAATAACCCCCGGATTCGAAGTAATCTCCCTATTAAATCCCTCTTTTCCCCACTTCCAAAGGACTGCTCAGAAATATCCAGAGGATGGGGGTAAAAAGGGGTATATCAATGTATCAACTTACCAGGTGTTTATATGACTACCAAATCAAAATCCTACTTAAACGCACTAAAAAACCCCGGATATGAAGAGTTTATTTGGTAATTTCCCCAATTTCCCCAACAGAGTCAAAAAAAATTCCCTTCTATTGCTACTATCAATGCTACTACCAACTTTTAGCATCGGTAGTTCCGCTACAGCAGCAGAAAAAATATATGTTAATTATTCCATTTTAGAAATTCCCATTCCAGTCCTTAGTTTGGAAAAATATACCAAAACGGGAGTGCTAGATAATGATTTATCAGTTTATCAAAACTCCCTCCAGCAGTTACAAGATTTAAAACAAATACTCTCCATAAAAATACGTATTGATCCTGCCACTACTAAACAGTTTCTTCATACCTTACCAGGGGAGTTTATATTACAAAGATTGGCAAAACTAATAACTAATAAATCTGGGGAATCAACATCACAAATTGAAAATTTACGCACTGCTATAGTTGCTGCATCAGCACAACCAGAGGGTTTAACATTATTGAACTTAGTGAAAAATTACCCTGGTTATAGTGTGAATATAGACCTAGACCATGGTTTATATGTGGCTAAGAATTTAGAGCGGTTAATTAATAAAACAAATCAGGCGATCGCCATTATACAAGAGCAATCAAAAAAAGAAGCTGCTAATATTCCCCAAGGGAATTTATCCGTTTTACCAGATTTGCAAAATCAAGGTAATTTCATAGTTAAAAAATCTGTCAAGAATTTTTTTGATACTAGTCGCAATCGGCAATTATTAACAGATATTTATATTCCAGAAAGTAATAATTTTCATCAGTCGATTCCAGTGATAATTATTTCCCATGGATTAGGTTTAGATAGTAGTAATTTTCGCTATTTAGCCAAACATCTAGCTTCTCATGGATTAGCTGTGGTTGTTCCCAATCATCCTGACGTGCTGCTCAAAAAAATTAATCTCACTAAATTAGAAGAAGCAAAAGAGCTGATTGATAGACCTCTTGATATAAAATATATCTTAGATGAACTAGAAAAAATTGACCGGATCCATATACCATTCCAGGGTAAATTGAATCTGCAACAGGTGGGAGTATTTGGACAATCTCTGGGAGGTTACACCGCCCTAGCATTAGCAGGAGCAAAAATTAACTTTCAGCAACTAAAAAAGGATTGTACTCCCAATGCACTGGGGGAAACCTGGAACATGTCCTTATTACTTCAATGTCGGGCCCTAGAATTGCCCAATAATTTCTTGACTGAACAACAAGTTAAGTTAAAATTGAAGTTGTACGGAGACTTGAACACTAATCTCAAAACTAATCTAAAACCAAATTTAACCCTTAATTTACGGGATGATAGAATAAAAGCAGTGATTGCGGTTAACCCTTTAATCAGTTCTATATTTGGAGAGGATGGATTAAATGAAATTGCCACTCCAGTTATGTTAATTAGCAGCAGTCAAGACGCTGTCTCACCAGCGTTATATGAGCAAATTCTTCCTTTTTCTTGGTTAAATAAGGTTAATAAATTTCTGGTTATGCTGGTAGGTGGAACTCATTTTTCTAGCATTGGCAATAGTGAACCAGGAAGCGAGCAAATACTATTACCACGAGAATTAACCGGAGACACGGATCAGGCCCATACCTATATCAATACTTTAAGTTTGCCTTTCTTCCAAAGCTATGTATGGGGGAGACCACAATATCTCCCCTACCTCAATGCTGCTTATGCTCAAAAGATTTCTCGTCAGTCCTTGGGTTTAACTCTGATTCGGTTTTTAAAAACTCCCCAGTTATTACCTCTATTCAAGGAGCAACCAGAGTAGGGAAATAGAAAATATAATAAAGTATAATTTAGAAACTATAACTTAGAAATTACTAATTATTTCGTGGAAGGATTTCTCAATTTAAACAAACCTGATAACTGGACCTCTCATGACTGCGTAGCTAGGGTGAGAAAATTGCTTCGGTTAAAACGGGTAGGACATGCAGGAACTCTAGACCCAGCAGCTACGGGAGTATTACCCATTGCTCTTGGTAGGGCTACAAGACTGTTGCAATTTTTACCTGGCAATAAAGCATATCAAGCTACGGTCCGCTTTGGGATCAGAACCACCACAGATGATTTACAAGGGGAAGTACTTACTTGTGAACCTTGTCCCCATTTAAATTTAACTGACATAGAAAGGGAAATTGGGCAATTTACCGGGTTAATTCAACAGATACCTCCCAGTTATAGCGCTATCCAAGTGGATGGTAAACGATTGTATGATTTGGCACGACAGGGAGAAATCTTCCAAGCGCCAACGAGAACTGTACAAGTATTCAAAATAGATATTCTGGGTTGGCGTACTGGTGATTTTCCTGAATTGGATTTAGTTATATGCTGCGGTACAGGTACTTATATTCGTGCGATCGCCCGGGATTTAGGGGTAGTGTTAAAAACAGGCGCGACTCTGGCTAAATTGACTAGAACTGAAAGTAGTGGTTTTGATTTAGAAAACAGTTTGAGTTTTTTAGACATAGAAAACCAATTACAGTCCCAGACATTTAAACCTATTGCTCCGGATACACCATTAGAAAACTTGTCATTTATTAACCTGGAGGAAACAATTGCCAAAAAATGGTGTCAAGGACAAAAAGTGCCAGTAGAAGTTAGTTTAATGGATTTAGTTAGGGTTTACGGACAGCATAACAACTTTTTGGGAATTGGTAAAATAGAAAATGAGATTCTCATACCTCAAATGGTGTTTGAACCAGTATAAACTTGCTATTTCTTAGGATGGAAGAAACTCCACAATGGTTTTCCACCATCCCAAGTAAACCAACTAAGTAGGGAGTCACAATTATTTGTAGGATGGGTTAACCCATGAGGATGTTGGGTTTCATACTTCAACCCAACCTACGTTCATCTTATATTTAATTCCACTCACCGACTTAAATATTAGCGTTGACACCCACTCTAAAAGTGAAACCAGGACTGTAGATACGATTTACCTTTTCATACTGTTCACCCAAGAGATTTTCTAGGTAAAAAGTCAGTCCCACATTTTTACCCATGGGAATGCGACCACTCAAATCTAAATTAACAAAACTAGGAGCAAAGTCTGTAGCTTGCTGACCAGCATTATTATTAGTAAACAAAGCACGACGAGTACCGCTATTATAAGTCAAATATAAATTAGCCCCCCAACCTTTGTTTTCATAACCCACACCACTTTGTAATAAAGAATAAGGAATCAAACCTAACTGTCTTCCCTTTTCTGTTCCTGTTTTAATTTGCGCATCAGTGTAAGTATAATTGACAAAACTAGACCAATTAGGAGCAAACCTATATTGTAAAATTCCCTCCAAACCATTGGTATTTACCAACCCTACATTGTCCCATTGAGGTGGATTGGGAGCGGGACGAGGAGCAAGAGACAAGCGATTATCCAGACTACTGCCAAAATAGGTTAACTGGGCCAAGAAGTTCCTAGATATATTAAAATCAAACCCTGCGGTCCAAGTGGAACCAGTTTCTGGTTTTAAGTCAGGATTAGGATCCCAGTTATGGACTGTGTCAAAAACATATAACTGGTCTAACCCCGGATTCCGTTGGGCTCCCCCCCAACTTCCTCGCACTGCAACTACGGGATTAATCGCATACTTTAAACCCACACTAGGATTTAAATAACTGCCAAATTTGCTGTCAATATTTTGTCTTAAACCCAAATCAACTGAAAAATCATCGGTAATCTTCCAAGTATTGACTGCAAATAAAGCTGTGTTGAGAACACTTCTATCTTCCTTCTCATTTTTGGCAGCAAGTGCTGGGTTGGTACTAATAACATCTCCCTTTAAATCAGTATTTTTTAAATCTAACCCCCAGCGTAATTGATTATTGAGACTCAGTTTCCACTCATGATCTACCCTAGCAGTAATTTGTTTAGTATCTAGGATTCCTGTGCGATTGAATATTCCACCTGCACCTGTTGGTCCATAGGTACTAAAATAATCCTGGTTATAGCCAACGGTGGTGGTGAGATTAGAATCATTGTTTTGAGCTAATCGAGTTTTCCAGGATAATCCCACATTTATAGCATCATGGTCTAATCTATCCCTTTGCAGGGGAAATCCAAAGTAAACTAAACCCCGACGACTGGCAATACTCTTCACATCTAAATTCAAAGAATTTTTGGGGTTAACATCTAAAATCACACGACCAAAATAGGTACTAACCCCTGTATCAGCATTGAATAAAAAACCATCAGCAGGATTGCGATTAGCTGCTCCTTCGGGTACGGGATAACGGTTGTCTATGAAGAATCTTTCAAAGCTTAAATTGTATTTAACTCTGTCACCAGAACCGGAATAACTCAACTGTTGATTATTAAAATTTAAAGAGCCAAATTCTACAGTACCAGTAAGTTTTGGCTTGGAAGAGCCTTCTTTAGTGATGATGTTAACCACGCCACCAAAAGCAGAGGAACCATACAAAGAAGCAGCACCACCGCTATATAATTCAACTCTTTCAATGGATTCCACGGGAATACTATTTAAATCTGTAGCTCCATGATAGGTGCTAATATTAGTGTTAATTGGTCTGCCATTAATTAAAAATACAGATTGATCAATGGAAGCACCTCTATAGTATGTACCAGTGTGAATATCCGCTCCATGTCCTACATTATTAATAGTAAAACCGGGCATTCTTTTTAAAACGTCAGCTACACTTGTCGCACCTTGCTTTTGAATCTCTTCTTTGTCAATAATATATGTGGGAGTAGATTCCGGTAGAACGTCTTTTTCTCCTATCACATCTACGGAAATATCTGAATCATCTTGCTCCGTTGCTAAACTGGTACTTGAGAATTCACTAGCATGCGCCTTACCACCTACAGAAACGGGAAAAACCACCAGCAGATTCAATAAAAAAACCGGGAATAAAACAAAACTACTTTTCATATTTTTAACTCACACCTAGTGTGGGTATTCTCTCTCCCAGTCAAAAAACTGTCAACAGACAGGTTGTCATACTAGGTTGTTCATCGTGAAATTTCTAGTAATGCACAATACTTACTTATTCCAAGCTAATTTTGCTGCACCTACCATACCTGCACTATTACCCAGTTTGGCTTGTAAAATTTGTAAACCTATACGAGAACTTGGTAAAACCCGGGTTTCAATTTCCTCTTGCATTGCTGGTAAAAAATACTCAAAACTAGCACTAATACCACCACCAATAATAATTGCTTGGGGGGTAAGTACATATATTAAACTGGTTAAACCAATGCCCAAGTCTTTACCATATTCTTGCCAAAAAGTCAAGGACTGAATATCACCTTGTTGAGCCAACTCCCCCAGTATAGCTGGGTCCTTTCCTGTGCGACGAGAAATAGCACCAATGGAGGTGTATTGTTCTAAAGAACCTTGATTACCACTATTACATAATGGGCCATTGGGATTAAGAGTAATTAGTCCTAGTTCCCCTGCTGCACCTTGATGACCAACAAATAGTTTACCATCCAAAATAATGGCTCCACCCACACCGGTTCCCAAGGTCAACAAGATCAAGTTTTGAAAATCACGCCCTGCACCCAACCATGCTTCTCCTAACCCTGCACAGTTAGCATCATTGGCAATAATTGTGGGTATTCCTGTACGGGTTTCTAACCATTCCGCTAAGGGTACATTGTCCCATCCCTCAAGGTTGATCGCTACTTTGGCAACTCTCCCCGCTGCATCCACGGGGCCTGGAGTTCCTACCCCTAGGGCTAGGATTGTACCATTCTGCTCAATCAGGGAATTTATCCCCTCTAACATTGTAGATAATACAGCTTCTGGAGTCGCTGGTTTAGGGGTCTGTAATATTATAGTTTGTAAGCGGTTGCCATTAGGGTCAAATACGCCTAATTTTATAGATGTTCCCCCCAAATCAATGCCAATTACCAGTCCCATAATTCCCTCCCTCCCCCCTAAGATAGATGTACTATTCACATGAATGTGTCAGAAATAAGATTATAATACTAAATGTGAAGAAGTTGCACATACTGGACTACTTTTTATTGTGAATTTGTTTTTAATTTGTAACTCCTAATTTTGAGGAGGTGAAACCTATGGAAAAAGATATCAGAATTGTGTCTTTAATTCCCAGCGCTACTGAAATAGTAGCTACCCTGGGACTCCAAAATGCCATTGTTGGTCGCTCCCATGAGTGTGACTATCCCCCAGAAATAGCTAGTTTACCTGTCTGTACCCAAGCTCGATTAAATGGTAATGGCAACAGTAGTGCTATTCACGATGAGGTAAGTAAAATTCTTCAGTCTGCTTTAGGCATTTATAAGATTAAATTAGATGTTCTAGAAAAATTAAAACCTACTCATATTATTACTCAAGCTCAATGCGATGTTTGTGCGGTTAGTTTGTCAGATGTGGAAAAAGCTGTGAAGGAACTTACCCATCTTTCACCTGAGATTATTTCTTTACAACCTACCACCTTAGGAGATGTATGGGGTGATATTGAAAGAGTGGGTCAAACTTTCGGCGTGAATTCAATAAAAATACTAGAAAATTTGGAAGCAAGAGTAAAAATTTGCAACAGAAGAATAGGTGGACTTTCCCTGGGAGAAATGCCCACAGTTGCTTGTATTGAGTGGACTGACCCAGTGATGACTGCGGCAAATTGGATACCTGAGCTGGTAGATTTGGCGGGAGGAAAAATCTTGTTTACCGTTATGGGTAAACCCTCTACCCGCATTAATTGGGAAACTCTGGTGGCAACTAATCCAGATGTAATTATTTTTATGCCCTGTGGCTTTAATTTGGAAAGGACTCAACGAGAAGCTAAGTTATTAACTCAACATCCGGACTGGGGTAAACTCCATGCTGTCAAAACTGGAAGAGTATTTGTCACAGATGGCAACGCCTATTTTAATCGACCAGGACCACGATTGGTTGATTCTGTAGAGATTTTGGCGGAAATCCTACACCCGGATATTTTTGAATATGGTTATCAGGGTACTGGGTGGGAACTGGCCAATTAACAACAGATAATACGCCTTATGTTGGTGAGCTCTCCATTTCACCCACCCTCCGAATATTCAGAATGTCACTCATTTTTTTGATCTGCACAAACAAATGTTCTAATTGATTGCGATCGCGGACTTCAATACCAAGCTTCATCAATGCTGGTTGACCGGAGGTGGTCTTTACATCAGCGTGACGGACGTTGATACCTTGATCAGTGAGTCTAGATAGAACATCTTTTAAAATACCAACTCTATCCAGGGTCTCGATTTGAATGGCCACGGGATATGTTTGGGGACGGTGGTGATGTTCCATAGCTGTATTCCACTGTACAGGTACGAACCGTTCATATTCTACCTGCTCTAAGTTATGACAGGATTGACGATGAATGGATATACCTCTTCCTCTAGTTACCACACCAATAATTGGTTCTCCCGGAATTGGTGTACAACATCCAGCTACATGATAAACCAAACCTTCTACTCCTAAGATTGGCGAGTCAGTGGACTTGGACGTGGTGGGAAAGCTGTCCTTAAAAGTTTTAGGAGATAAATCTTTAGGTAAAAACGGAATTATGTCAGCTACGGGCTGCTGTGACTTGATTATATCTCGCCAGCGATTTAAGACTAAATTTAAGGTAATTTCTCCATACCCCAAACCTGCTAATAAATCTTCCACATTGTGATAATTGCACTTTTCTGCTATGGTTTGCATGGGGTTAGATTTTAACAGGTGATCAAATCCGGTTTTGCCTAATTCTTTCTCTAATAATTCCTTACCTCTAGTAATATTCTCTTCCCTTCGGGAACGTTTGTACCATTGTTTAATTCGATATTTTGCTGCTGAAGTCCTGACAAAATTCAACCAGTCTAAACTAGGATGACTATTCTTTTGAGTAATAATATCAACAATGTCCCCATTCTGTAGTCGGGTTGATAGGGGTACTATGCGCCCGTTTACCCTTGCTCCTGCGCAGTGGTTTCCCACTTCTGTGTGAATGCTATAGGCAAAGTCTATACTAGTAGAGCCTGGACTGAGAGCAACCACATCTCCTTTAGGGGTAAAAACATAAACATCATCTTCAAATAAATTATCTTTAACACTGTCTAAATATTCTTGGGCATCTTTCAAATCACTTTGCCAGTCTAATAATTGCCGTAACCAGGCAAATTTTTCATCTGTCCCTGTAACTTGAGCTGTAGATCCACCTGTTTCCTTATACTTCCAGTGAGCTGCAATACCATATTCTGCTACATGGTGCATTTCCATTGTGCGGATTTGCACCTCTAGGGGACGACCAGTTAAACCAATTACACATGTATGTAAAGACTGATAACGATTAGGTTTAGGCAATCCAATGTAATCTTTAAATCTACCGGGAATGGGACAAAAAGCATCATGCACTACTGCTAAAGCGCGATAACATTCCTCATTTGTTTCTACAATAATTCTTAATGCAGCCAAATCATAAATTTCATGAAATTCCTTTTGCTGACGCTGCATTTTCTGATAAATGCTATACAGGTGTTTAGGACGGCCACTAATATCCAAACATTTAATTCCCGCTTGTTCAATTCTCTCCCGCAATACCTCCTTAGCTTTGTTTAATTTTTCTTCCCGTGCGGTTCTTTTTTCCGCCACGTGTTCTTGAATTTCTCGATAAGCATCCGGTTCCAAATATTTAAACGCTAAGTCTTCTAGTTCCCATTTAATGTGCCAAATACCCAACCGATTAGCTAGGGGGGCAAAAATGTCTCTAGTCTCCTGGGCACTGCGACGACGACTGGTTTCCGACATATACTGTAGAGTGCGCATATTGTGTAACCTGTCTGCCAATTTCACTACAATCACTCGGATATCCTGGGCCATGGATAAAAACATTCGCCGAAAATTTTCTGCTTGACTTTCGGTTTTGCTGGTGAAGTTAATTTTCGATAATTTAGTCACACCCTCCACCAATTGTCTGACTTCATGACCAAATTTCTGTTCTATATCCTCAATTGTGACTTCTGTATCCTCAACTACATCATGTAGAAACCCAGCTGCTATCATAGTAGCACTACAACCTAAATCCCTTAACAAATCAGCTACTGCTATTGGGTGAGCTATATAGGGTTCTCCCGATTTTCTGTACTGTCCTTCATGTAGTTCATAAGCAAACTTTAAGGCACTGCAAATTAAATTGTTATCATTACGCCTTCGGTCATCCTCTCCTGAACCACTGTTGCTAGTGTTTTCTTGAAGGCATCTTTTTAGCCATTGAGGTAGGTTAATCTTTGTCAAAGGGTCAATAAAGCTGGTCATAGGAATAGTGGGTTTTTTAGTGGGTTAATGCTTTTGGTATTTGGTTTCAAAACTGTGGATATAGTCTTGAAACTGGGTGTTTTTGGCTGTAAATCGATTAAGAATCGAGTTCTGCCATCAATTTTTGCGATCATGGCAGAACCTAGTAATCTGATTCTAGAAGATATAATTGTACTCCAGATTCAAGAAATAGAAGTTCTAATGTCCTTTAAATATCAAAAATATCAAGAATTGAAAACCTTGGTTGAGCTATTGTTGTCAGATGTTAACAAAGCCCATGTCTACGATCCCACCTGGAAATCCCTTTTGGGTGAGATCAGCGGTTTTTTTGCGCGAGAAATTGCCGTCTTTACTGATTTGGAATCTCGTCAGCAGTCTTATCAAACAGAGATAAGTAAACAGATACGTTTATTAGAACTTGATATGATGTTTTTACAAAGTGCAAAACAGACACTAACTATAAAATCACGATTGGAAAGTATTCAACAAAGAGCTGAAATTTTAATTAGATATTGTCAAAACATATTAGAAATAAGCTGTTAGTGATTAACCACCGGTTCACTATCATATAGGGAGAATGATAAGATAAATTTATATAAATGCTATCGTTTTTTGAATGGGAGTCACTAGACTTATTTCTAGACTACATCAACGATCTTAACCGATATGACTCCAATATGAACACAGGATGAATGATTTAATTTACTAATATAAAATTTCCATGAAACCTCTTGCCATTTTCCTAAAACTAGTGATATATTCTATTTGTGTGTGAGGAGCAAAGTTCAAAAGGCGCTTAGGGTGGAAACACGGCAACACTCCTGGGCGCTTTTTGATTGTGTAGCTTTAGTGGGGATCAGATGCCATAATTTCTTGCCACTCTTCCGGGGAAAGAGGTTCCTCTTCTAGAACCATATTAAAGACATCACAAGCAGCAGCAATCAAACTGGGAATAATAACTTCCTGAGTCAGACTCTTAGGGAGGCTAATGGGAAAAAAGGAACCTTCACCAAATATGGTCTCAAACAGCTCCTGATCCGGTTCCAAAACCATGGAGCCATGTTGGAGAATGACCTTATCAGTTCGCAGTTGGGCGCTACCAATCAGTTTAGCACCATTTGATAGAATTAAATCTGCACCCGTTGCAGTGCCAAAGCAGTTGGGATTGTGAATATAACCCCTTCCTGCTTGACCATAGCTTAATTGTACCCCAAGTGACCCCCATCCTTGAATCAGAAAGTCACAAATCTTGGTGTAAGATTGCAATCGGTTCCCGGTTATTCCTGATGTGATAACGGTATAGGTTAAATCACCTTGATGTAGAACCGCCCTACCACCACTGGGACGAGAGACCAAATCTATCTTCTCACCTTGCCAAATTAAGTCATGCCAAAATTCTGGGTATGTTTTTTGATGATGACCCAGGGAAATAGCTGGGGGAGACCAGGTATAAAACCTGAGAATTCCAGAGTATGTTTTTAAAGATTGGTGCTCATGCTGTTGTAGTAACCACCTGTCAACTGCCATTTGTATTTTACCAGGTGCTGGAAAACAGGGAATTAACCGCCAAATTTGTTTGACCACAAAAAGTTGGAAAACTACTAAAACTACTATAGTATGGTAGATAGTAGAATTCTGAGCAAGGAAAAAACAGTTGCAAGAATCACAACAAAAAGCACCAACACACAAGATACCAAAAGAACCAACATTCTACTATTTTGCCTATGGTTCTTGCATGTGCCCGGTAGACCTAAAGCGATCGCTTGGTGAGAATGTCCATCCTTACGTAGTTGGACATGGCATACTAAAAGAATATAGACTGAGATTTTATGGCTACTCTCATTTACGTAAATGCGGAGTTTTAGATGTGGTACAAGATACTGCATCCCTGGTTAGGGGTGTGCTGTATGAACTACCTTGGAGGTTCAGCGAAAATTTGGATAAGAGAGAGGGGGTATGCCAGGAATTCTATCGTCGTGAGATGGTCAAGATTCAGCACCAAGGTGAAATATACAAAAATGTTCGCACGTACGTCGTGGTAAATAAATTACTAGAGGAAATACCACCAAATGATTGGTATTTTAATGTAGTATTAAGGGGTGCAATTACCTGTGGGTTACCAGAAGAATATTGCTGGCATTTGTTTGACAAAATGCACGGGTTACAACAGAAATCGCACCAAACCTCTAATATTAGTAAAAATAATTTTAAGAAGACCTGCAACTCCTGAATCTAGTAATGGTTAGTCTAATTCCCGACGACCTTCTAGTGCTTTAGCCAATGTAATTTCATCAGCGTACTCTAAATCACCACCCATAGGTAAACCGAAAGCGATACGGGTTACCCTGGTAAATGGTTTAAGTAACCCAGCTATATACAGAGTTGTAGTTTCCCCCTCCACGCTAGGACTAATGGCCATAATTACCTCTTGGGGTTTTTGTTGACTAACCCGACGGACGAGAGCTTGTAAAGTCAACTGTTCAGGTCCAATACCATCCATAGGAGAAATTACCCCACCCAAGACGTGATACTTACCCCTATACTCGCGGGTTTTTTCCAGAGCAATCACATCGCGGGAATCAGCAACCACACAAATGGTTTGACTATCTCGATGGGGATTGCGGCAAATTTCACATACGGGTTCTGCTGTGAGATGATAACAAACCTGACATAAACCCACCTGTTTTTTGGCATCAATTAATGTTTGTGCAAGAGCCTCAATTTCTGACTCTGGACGCTTTAGGATATATAAAGCCAAGCGTTGGGCGGACTTGGGCCCAACTCCGGGAAGGCGTTGTAATTGTTCAATTAATCGGGCTAAGGGGCGTGTATAAACCGTAAATTTTCTCCTGTGCTTACAAACGTAATTTTATGGTAATCCTAATCAAGGTTAAAACTAAGTTTAGCAAAAAGCATCTGGAAATTACACCTTATACTATAATTAGGTGATACTAAAGCTTAGTAGATAAGGTAAACGGAAGTTAACACAATGCACTACCTAACAGATCCTGCGGAAATCTACCAGCAAATTTCTCAGCTTGCTAAGTGTAAAAGTCTGTGGCTAGATACGGAAATCGCTGATTGGAATACTCCGTGTCCTAGGTTATCACTAATTCAGGTATTGGCTAACCCTACGGACTTAATCGGTGAGTTTGCTTATATTTTCGATGTCTTAGATAAGCCCGATATTTCCACATATTTTATTAGCCAAATTATGGTTGATGCCCAGATTCAAAAGGTGTTTCATAATGCAGATTTTGATTTGAAATATTTAGGTAAAAACTCAGCTAAAAACGTTACTTGTACTTTTAAAGTAGCTAAAAAAATTGGACATAGAATTTTACAAACCACTAACTTAAAACTAAAAACTTTAGCTGTTGAACTGTGTCACTTTTCCGATGTGGATAAGGAAGGAGGAGCTAGTGATTGGGGAAAACGACCTCTGTGTGAAAAACAACTAAAGTATGCTGCTATGGATACGGTTTACCTCGCTTCTGTTCATCGTCGGTTAATGGAATTATCCGATCCTGATGCTGTCAGTAGTATTTTTAATAACAATTTTGATAATACTACCCCCAATATCCTTCATGATATGGCAAACCCTGAATCAGAAAATTCTTCTTTGACTCCCACCAAACTAAGATTGGCTTTTGAGTGTCCTCGGATATTTTATCTTAATCATCGTTTTAATAATAAATCTTTGTTTATTCCGGAAGGTTTGATTGGTGGTATTGGTAATGTTTTTCATAAATTGGCAGATGAATTTATCGATTTATTGCTGAATGATGCCGAACTTACAACTCTATTTAATCCCCATCCTAACGAAATAAATTTGCAAGAGGTGGTGTTAGCGCTTCAGCAGTCATTTTATAAAATTGTCTTTTTTCCCTATTCTCAAACCCAGGAAGAGAGCAAGTCTTTGGTATTACATCAAGTTTGGCTAGGATTAACAGGATTAATTAAAAAGTTCACTGAGTTATTGATTAGCAATCGAAATTATTGCCATGCCAACTTACTTATTGCTAATACTTTTATGAGGGAGGATCGCGTTTTAGAACATGATTTTAATTTACCAAATGGTAAAAGACAACTGATAAGAGGTAAATGTGATTGTTTGGTATTTGATTTTGCAACCAACCGGTTTTCTGTGATAGAGTTTAAAACTTATCAACCAATAGATACATCAGCACAAGTGGCTCAGGTCGCCCTGTATAGCTATATGTTATCTGAGAGAAAAAAAGTACCTGTTAATGTTGCTGTTTATTGCGTTCTACCTGAATTCAAGGAGTATAAATATACTGCCGAAGAGTTAGAAAATAATATTCACCAAGTCATACCTCATAAATTATTACAAATGCAAAATTGGTTGACCTGGGAACCTCCCCAACCCAATCCACCTCCTATGACATCCCAGTCTCACTTATGTCAAATTTGCCCCGAAAAACAAAAGTGTCAGACTTTTTTTGCTCCCGACTTTGACAACTATTTTAATAACTGGGAGTTTAATCATCAGGATTCCCCAAATATTGAGGGTAAGAATTCCCCCCAAACAAGTAAAACTCAGAAAAATAATCCCTTTAATCCCGATCAAATTGGGTTAGATTTGGTGAACACTTTGAAATCCTTTGGTATTGGTGTGGAGTATCAAGGTGCTATAGTAGGTCCGGCATTTGTAAGAGTGAAATTAAAACCTAATTTGGGTGTTAAAGTGAATTCTTTATTGAAATTATCTGATGATTTACGGGTGCAATTGGGACTAGAATGCCCACCCTTAATTGCATCACAAGCTGGCTATGTAAGTGTTGATTTACCCCGCAAAGACCGAGAAATTGCCAGATTTGAAGATTATATGCAAAAGAATTTTTTATCTGCGACTGCTAAGTTAAAAATTGCCCTTGGATTGAATATTGATGGGAAGTTAGTAGAAGCTGATTTGTCTGATCCTAATACCTGTCATTTTTTAGTTGGTGGAACCACCGGAAGTGGCAAAAGTGAGTTTTTAAGATCCTTGCTCCTAAGTTTGCTCTATCGACATTCTCCTGAACACTTGAAAATTGTTTTAGTAGACCCTAAAAGAGTCACTTTTCCTGAGTTTGAAACAATTCCCTGGTTGTATTCACCAGTCGTAAAAAATAGCGATCGCGCCATAGAGTTAATGAGTGAGTTAGTAGCAGAGATGGAATCCCGATACCAAAAATTTGAGCTGGCTAAATGTGCCAACATAACAGTTTATAATCAAAACTGTGCCCAGGTTTTACCACGTATAGTTTGTATATTTGATGAATATGCGGATTTCATGATAGAGAAAGAGACCCGAACTGCTTTAGAGCAGAGTATTAAACGTTTAGGAGCAATGGCAAGAGCAGCGGGAATACATCTAATTATTGCCACCCAGCGTCCAGAAGCTACTGTGGTTACTCCTATCATTCGTTCCAACCTTCCTGGAAGAATTGCTCTGCGCACTTCAAGTGCTGCGGACTCCCAAATTATTTTAGGGGGAAAGATATCACAAGCAGCGGACTTATTGGGTAAGGGGGATTTGGTTTATCTAGTTGGGTCTGAATTACAAAGAATCCAGAGTTTGTTCGCTGAAAAAATTCAGTTTTCTTGACCACTATTCATTATCTATTGAAACCTTTAAACAGAAAATTATGAATACCTGGCTAAAAAAATATCCTTTAATGACGCTGATTACCATCTCAATTTTATGTATTAACATGGAATCAGCGGTTTCCATTTCATCCCCCATGGGACTTGTTGTTCAAGCTACTCAACCAATAGCATTAGATTGGTTAAACAAGGGGTTAAAAGCTATTGCAGAGGGTAAAGTACAAGACGCAATTATAGCTTTTCGTCAAGCAGCACAATTAGATCCAGCTCTAGCCCCCGCTCATTATAATCTAGGTTTAGCACTGCGACAAACTGGCAAATTACAACCAGCAGCAGACGCATTCTATCAAGCCACCCAAGCTGATCCCCAATTTGCATCAGCTTTTGCTAATTTAGGCGGGGCATTATTAGAAGGAAATAATTTACCATTGGCAATCGATTATTTAAAAACTGCTTTACAATTAGACCCAAAGTTGGGTTTTGCCCACTATAATTTGGGATTAGCAAGACAACTGCAAAAAGATTGGCAACAGGCGATCGCCTCTTTTCAACAGGCAATAATATATAGTCCAAATTCTGCAGAGCCAGTTTACCATTTGGGGAATTGTTATTTACAACAAGGGAAATTAGAATTGGCAAAATCAACATTTATTAAGGCTATAAGTTTAAATTCTAACTATACAGAGGCTCATTATAATTTGGGTTTAATTTTGTTCGAGCAAGGACAACTACAAGATTCATTATCAGCATTTAGAAAAGCTGCTCAGACAAATTATAATTATCCTAATGCTTATTACGGAGCGGGATTAGTATTTGTACAACTTAAACAATATGAACAAGCAATAAAAGTAATAAAATATGCAAGAGATATATACCAAAAACAAGGCAATATGGCATGGGCAAATAATGCGGAGAAACTGTTGACACAAATACGAAATCTTAGAAGATAAGTGGGTGAGTGGAATTAGACATGAACGTAGGTTGAACCCAACGCCCCCATGAGTTACCGCTAACCCATCCTATAAATAATCGTGCCTCCCTACTTAATTGCCCACCAGTAAATTTCCCAATTCCTAATTACCAATAAACCATCATCTACCCCGATGTCAAAGGATAAATTATAGATAGAATAAATAAAAAGCTAGTTTTTAAAAACCGAGTAATTGTTATCAGTATACTAGCTAAGTACCACCAAAATGTTAAAATCATGAAAAAACGATTCAAGAGTAGATTTTTATTTGCTGGTCGCTGGCTAGATAGACAAATAATAGTCAGGAATATGGAAGCTTTTCAAGATCTGATTGTCATGGTATTGTGTTTAGCTTTATTTGCAGTTATGTTAATCCAATTATGGGGTATAATTATTGCTATTACTAAATTCATAGGCTATAAGGAATTGACATCAAAAATACTATTTGTATTAATCCTAGTAGAATTATTTAGACTACTAATAGTTTATCTACAGGAGCATAGTATTTCCGTAGGTGTAGCTGTGGAAGTAGCCATAGTTTCCGTGTTGAGAGAAGTGGTAGTGCATGGTGCCCTAGATATTTCGGGAGTGCAGACAGCAGCAATTTGTGGTTTATTATTTATCCTGGGTGGACTGCTTCTGGTTTGTGCTAAAACTCCTCACATGGACTGCATAAGTGCAAATACCAAATATTGTCCACTTGTGGGTCAAGAAAACCAGCAAATGCCAAATGGATTCGATTATTTAGAAGAGGAAGATGAAAATTTGAACAACAGCATCATTTAGAGGTCTTCTATCTAAAGGTAGTATAATCGAGTATTGTTTTTCCTCTCTTGGAGAGATGCAACCCAGAGAAAAATTAAGTATTTATGGAGTAAATGCACTCAGCAAAAGGAATCAAAACTGATGACTACTACTAAGACAAAAATCCAAGAACCAATTAGCAATTTAGAATACGATTTTATCACCGTCTTACACAATAAAGCTGCAGCGGTTCAAGCTTATGAACAATATATTAAAGATGCACAAGAGGTAAATTCCCAACCCTGCGTGGAACTATTTGAAAAATTACGTCAATCAGAAATTGATGAAGCTCATGAAATTCGCCAGCATCTGCAACAGGTAATGGTAAAGGGAAAAATGTAGGTTTTTAAAAACATACCTTACCTCAATCACTCCCTATGGGTGTCTGACACCCATAGGGAGATTGTGTTATTGTAATAACTGTTCCATTTGATGCTGACTCCATAACTTTTGGTATAGTCCAGGTTGTTCTACCAAATCCGAATGTTTACCAATTTGCACAATTTCACCCTTTTCCATAACCATAATCCTATCAGCACTAGCAGCAGCAGCAAGTTGATGGGTGATGAAAATTACAGTTTTCCGTTTTTTACCTTGGGAAAGGTTTTGCAGAATCTGGGTAGCTGTTTCATTATCCACACTAGAAAGAGCATCATCTAAAATTAATACCGGAGCATCAACTAACATGGCTCTAGCTAAAGCAGTACGTTGTCTTTGACCTCCTGACAGGGTGATTCCCCTTTCACCTACCAGGGTGTCATATTGTTGGGGAAAGTTATTAATTTCTGCTGCTATGTGAACTAGATTAGCAACACTTTCCACTCTTTCTTGTTCAAACCTCCCCCTAAGTCTATTCTTGGCTAAATTGGCAGCACTACCTAATTCTTCTTGTTCAGTTACAAGGTCACCATAGGAGATATTATTCCTAATACTAGTGCTGAACAAAAAACTATCTTGTGGTACATAGGCAATTGCAGCTCGCAAATCATTTAATGATATTTTTGTAATGTCCCAACCATCTAAGAATAATTGTCCTTCTCCAATATCTAGCAACCTAGGTAAAGCATTGGCTAGAGTTGATTTACCAGAGCCAATTGCTCCTACAACTGCGATCATTTCCCCTGGGTTAATATTAAAGTTAACGCCTGTCAACGCAGAAATCCGACTACCTGGATAGGCATAACTAAAATTATTAGCTGTGATTGCTCCCTTAACCTTATTAATATCTAAGGAAATTGCTTCTGGCACATCTTGAATTTGAGGAGTGACACTGAAAATAGATTCTAGTCTATCAATGCTAACTTCACCCCTTTGGTAAGCAGTAATTGTAAAACCTAGTAGCGCAGTAGGAAAAACTAATCGTTCCACATAAATCAGGAGAGCTAAAAAATCTCCCACGGACAAATTCCCGGAAGATATGCGCATTGTCCCTAACCAAATAATGATCAAAGAACTGATATTTGCTAGTCCACCAATCATGGGAAACAGGGTGCTTCTAGTTTTAGCCAGTGTTAAATTCGCTTTTAATAAAGCCTGGTTTTTATTTTGGAAGGCCCGACGTTCATTTTCCTCTTGAGCATAGATCTTAATTAATGAAATCCCGCTCATATCCTCCTGAATTAATTCACTTATATCCGAAAGTTTTTCCTGTACTGCTGCTTGTTCTTGACGGAGGCGATCGCTAAAAGTATGCACTAAAAATAACATTACCGGATAAACAACCAAAGCTGCTAGGGTCAACTCTATGTTAATCGATAGCATGATTGGTATGGTCATAGAATAGGCAAATACAGTATTTACCAGGCTTAATACTGCAAACCCTAGAAGTCGGCGGATGTTTTCCACATCGCTGGTGGTGCGAGTAATCAAATCCCCGGGTGGGTTAATAGAAAAGTAAGCGGGTTCTAGCTTGAGTAAATGTTCAAAAATCCGTTGTTTTAGTTCAAATTCTACCTGACGACCAACACCAAAAATCCAGATGCGGGAGGCCATACGCATCATCCACATGGCGGAACTGAGCAGAATAATAACTACCGCATAATATAGAATTTGCTTAAAACTAAAAGTAGTAGATAAGGTAGCAACACCAGAGCGAATAAGCAGAGGGATATAAACTCCTAAGCCATTGACAGACAACAGAGCAATAACGCCCAATAATGTTTCTTTCCAATGGGGACGCAAGTAGTTACCAAGTTGAGCAAGTCTTCGAGATTTCACCATTATTTTTATCTTTAATACCTATAGTAGCACCATATAGGTGGGGGCGGGGGAGTTTACCAGGTTGAGAGAGCTCTACTAACTAAGCAAGTATCTCCCAAATAACTCCCCAGTTCCACAGCGGTAGAGTGTCAAACCTGCCAACTTTTTAATCTTTGCAGATTAAGAGCGTCCACGCAAGAAAACATAAATTTGATTCAGATAACTTTCCCAAACCTGGGTGGTGAGTTGTAGAGTTTCCGCACTTGGCACAAAATCTTCTACCCTGAGTCCTCTATTACTAATTGCTTGAGGGGTTTGTAACAAATAGGATGGGATGTTAACACCAGCACTATTTAATATACCACCACTCACTACATCAGATGTAATATTGCTGCTTATTCCTAGTGGCAAGGATGCTACTAATACGGGAGGAGGTAGTATAGTAGCAATAGGGGTTCTGACTAAAAAGTAGGCAATAGCAGGGGTACTAGAAAATAGTAAAATAGCTAATGACCATCCTAACAGATATCCTCCAGGTTTTTCTATACCACCTCCCTTGATTTTTTGAGCGGCGATAATTAACAGCAAAGCTGATGCTCCCAATGGTTTGAGGGGAAAAGAAATAAATCGCCACAGAGAAGCAACTACAGGTTCACCTGGGTTGAAAAATGCCAAAGCCAACACGGAAATTATTAACCCCACTACAATTCTACCAACAAAGTTAACCGTGGGGTAGAATTTTTGGAACAGGGAGTAGGCAATAACCCCAATTAATAGCCATAGTAAAACCCGGCTTAATAATTGAAACATAAATAAATCAACTCTCTATTTTTTTGCACAGCTAGTCTGGAGAATTACATATAGCATTAGCCCAGGATAGTGGCCCAGGTGGCCAGAAAATTCATCTCAGAGTCAAAAGCCTAAATAACTTTTTACTCCCAAATCCAAACTTTTGCCACAAATGGGTTTATTTTACCGTCAAACCGTAATCTCCCAGCTACTCATAAACCTAAATGCAGCACAAATCACAAATTAGGAGCAAATTATGTCTATTTTCCCAATTTCAAAACCCACAGTTTTAGTCACAGGTGGAGCAGGTTATATAGGTTCCCATACGGTCAAAGCCCTATTACAAGATGGTTATCATGTCCTTATTCTGGATAATCTGGTCTATGGTCACCGGGATCTAGTCGAACAGGTATTACAGGTAGAACTCATTCAAGGAGATATACAAGATATCCCCCTCTTAAATTCCATATTTCAACGGTATCAAGTGGAAGTTGTTATGCATTTCTCAGCATACGCCTACGTAGGTGAGTCAGTTACTGATCCAGCCAAGTATTATCGTAATAATGTAGTAGCCACTTTAAGTCTTTTAGAAGCCATGCTGGGAGCTGGTATTTACAAGTTTGTTTTTTCTTCCACCTGTGCTACCTACGGAGTCCCCCAGTTTATTCCCCTGACGGAAGAACATCCCCAGCATCCGATTAATCCCTATGGAGCTACTAAACTTATGGTAGAGCGGATACTCTCGGATTTTGATATTGCATACGGGTTAAAATACGTATCTTTCCGTTACTTTAACGCTGCTGGTGCTGATCCTAGTGGGATTTTGGGGGAAGACCATAACCCAGAAACCCATTTAATCCCACTAGTATTGCAAACCGCCTTGGGTAAAAGGTCTTCAATTTCGATTTTTGGCACTGATTATCCCACTCCCGATGGCACTTGTATTCGTGATTATATTCACGTCACTGACCTAGCAATTGCCCATATTTTGGGTCTGGAATACCTGCTGCAGGGGGGTACTAGCACAGTTTTTAACTTGGGTAATGGCAACGGTTTTTCCGTCAAAGAAGTCATTGCTGCTGCAAAGGAAGTTACAGGTAACAATATACCCATTACTGAGTGCGATCGCCGTCCCGGGGATCCGCCTATTCTCATTGGTAGCAGTGAGAAAGCCAGGAAAATACTAGGTTGGCAACCGGTATACCCTCATATCAACGAGATAGTTTCCCATGCTTGGAAGTGGCATCAGAAAAGACATGGGTAGAATTAAGTGTTAACTAATTACAGCAATGCATTCAATTTCTACTAATACATCCTTAGGCAACCGAGAAACCTGTACACAGGCGCGTGCGGGAGCAGAGTCAGTTGAAAAATAGCGAGCATAAACCGCATTCATAGCGGCAAAATCTTGCATATCAGACAAAAACACACTAGTTTTCACCACATCGTTAAAGGTGGCACCTGCTTGAGTGAGAATAGCCTCAAGATTGGTCATTACCTGTTCCGTTTGTTTAGTGATATCAGTGGTATGAACCACATCTCCTAAAACTGGGTCTATGGCTATTTGTCCAGCTACGAACACCATCTTCCCAGTGGCTACAATGGCTTGATTATAAGGACCAACCGGTGCGGGTGCTTTCTCAGTACGAATAACTTGACGGGCCATAAAAATATCTTTTGCTGGATCCCCTATAATATACCTGATTACCTGAAACCAGTCAACAGAATTCCTAGCAACTATCTCCAGTCGGTTGAAAACTTTCCGGTGGGTTTCGATGGAGATCAACGTTTAGTCTTGAACTTACGTTAAAAGGCTCAAAGCTTATAAAAGAGTTAAATCAAAATTTATCTTTGATTAAAACTTAAAACTGTGACCTTGTGAAAGTCATCTTAAAAAATCCATTAAAACAAACTACTATGCTACCTACAAAAAGCTATTTACAACTTACTCCTGATTTACGAATTTGCCGCATTTTAAATGGAATGTGGCAGGTTTCTGGCGGACACGGACGCATTGTGCCAAAAAACGCTTTAAGTGCTATGTTCAAATATGTTGATGCTGGTTTTACTACCTGGGATCTGGCAGATCACTATGGCCCAGCAGAGGATTTAATCGGGGAGTTCCGTCGTCAGTTAATAGCACAGCGCGGAGAGTTAGCAGCTAATAATATTCAAACCTTCACCAAATGGGTTCCCCGCCCTGTTAACATGACTAAGGGAATCGTTGAAGAAAATATTAATATTTCCTTAAAAAGGATGGATGTGCCATCTTTGGACCTAATGCAGTTTCATTGGTGGGAATATGGCAATTCTAACTATTTAAATGCCCTAAAATATATGGTAGAGTTACAAGCCCAGGGCAAAATTAAACACTTAGCTTTGACTAACTTCGATACGGAACACTTGCAAATCATTACCCAAGCTGGCATAAGAATTGTTTCCAATCAAGTGCAATATTCTCTAGTTGATAGAAGACCAGAAGTGAATATGATTAAATTTTGTGAAGCACACAATATTAAGTTATTGACCTATGGTACTATTTGCGGTGGTTTTTTATCCGAAAAATATTTGGGACAGTCAGAACCTCGCAGTTTTGATTTAAATACCATTAGCTTAAAAAAGTACAAAAACATGATTGATGCTTGGGGTGGATGGCAATTGTTCCAGTCCCTACTTACTACTCTTGAACAAATAGCAGACAAGCATCAAGCTAGTATTGCTAATGTGGCTATCAATTATATTCTAAAACAGCCAGCAGTAGCAGGTGTAATCGTAGGTGCAAGGCTGGGAATTAGCGAACACATAGCAGATAATCAGCGGGTTTTTGAGTTTGATTTGGATGATGAAGATATCAAAATCATCAATAGGGTTTGCCAACAATCACGAGATTTGTATCGGGTCATAGGGGACTGTGGTGATGAGTACAGGAGATGAGGAGAAGATTTATGAGAAAATTTCCCATGCTTGTGCTACCAGCTGGCTCAGCCATCTTCTTTGTTGGCGGTCTAACATGGGATCCTCTTCCAGAACTTGAGCAGTTAAATCTTCTAGGGACTGCCCTTGGGCGCGACCTAACTGGACTAATCCTGCAATGGCGGCAGCTACTAACTCTTCATCAACGGGTTGTTGTCGTAGGGCGACGATTTCTTGAGGACTCTGTGGGATAGGATAATTCATGGCGCGAATTTAGGATAAATTTTTTAGGTAAGTTTAGGTACGTTTACAACAACATCACAAAAACATTGGGAGATATCACTAGAAAATGAAAGAGCTTCTTTACTTAGAAATTCCCACCAGCGATAGTGGTGCTGTCCGGGACTGGCTACAAACAGAGTTTGTTCCGGGAGATGGAGAAAAATTACTAACTCCACAAGGAGTTCGCGTGGTAAATGAGGAGTTATCTATTGAAAAACATTTAGCTACGGAACTCTCGATTTTTGTTTGGTCTGTACAGCGAACAACATACTTGAAGGTGTTTCGTTGGGGAGATAAACCATTTAGAAGAGAAGGTTTAGTTTTACAACGCTTAACTATGGGTATTCGGAGCCGCTTTCCCCACCAATACCCCGATCCCCCAAAGATTGACCCCCAAAGGTCAATTTTTACAGAATTAGAACCCTATTATCCTCTAACTGTCAAGTATTTTCAGAAAATTCCCAATGGGGAATATGATCTTAAACGTGTTTACTGGTGGGAGCAACGTTGGCGCGAAGGTGTCAAAAGTCCTCAGCAACCCCGTCAAGTAGTTTTTGACCACCAAACAACCTCATCAGAAAACTCATCTGGCCCAATCTATGACCTAATCTATATCGGTGGCGCTTTGGGTTCAATCCATGCTGCAGTTATGGCTAGATTGGGTTATAAGGTGCTACTGATTGAAAGATTACCTTTTGGCAGAATGAATAGGGAATGGAATATTTCTCGGGATGAAATTCAAAGTCTAATCAATCTAAACTTACTTACAAATGAAGAAGTAGAAACTATTATTGCTAGAGAGTATAAAGATGGTTTTAATAAGTTTTTTGATGCCAATAATCCATTTGACTTGCAAGCACCTGTATTACACACACCTACGGTTCTGAATGTGGCTCTGGATGCTGAGATATTATTAACCCTGTGTGGACAAAAACTGCGAGATGCTGGTGGTGATATTTGGGATGAAACAGAATTTGTGCGAGCAGATGTCACTAGTTCACAAGTTAGTGTAACTGTCAAGAGTATAACTACAGGAAATGAGAAACTAGTAGGGGGTAGATTACTCATAGATGCTATGGGTACTGCTTCTCCTATAGCTTGGCAATTAAATGGTGGTAGAGCTTTTGATAGTGTGTGTCCTACAGTGGGTGCTATTATAGAGAAGGGATTCGCTCCTGGAGTGTGGGACTCCCAGTATGGGGATGTTTTGTATAGTCATGGGGATATTTCTAGGGGAAGACAGTTAATTTGGGAGTTGTTTCCAGGAAAGGGGGAAGAACTGACAATTTATCTATTTCACTATCATCAGGTAAATGGTAAAAATCCCGGTTCTCTTTTGGAAATGTATGAGGACTTTTTTGCAATTTTACCAGAATACCGCCGTTGTGACCTGGATAACCTGGTGTGGAAAAAGGCTACTTTTGGCTATATACCCGGGCATTTTAGTACCAGTAGTAGAGATCGCAAGGTGGCTTTTAACCGAGTAATTGCCATTGGTGATTCCGCTTCTTTACAATCTCCTTTAGTATTTACTGGTTTCGGTTCTCTGGTTCGCAACCTGGACCGTTTAACGACTCTGTTGAATACTGCTTTAAAACATAATTTACTGAGTTTCACACATCTAAATAGAATTCGTGCCTACCAAAGTAACGTTTCTGTAACTTGGTTATTCTCTAAAGGAATGATGGTTCCCACGGGGAAATTTATTCCTCCCCAAAGGGTAAATGCTATGCTCAATACCTTCTTTGGTTTGCTGGTAGATGAACCTTTACAGGTAGTGGACAATTTTATTAAAGACCGCTGTGACTGGTTAACCTTTAATCGTCTAGCGATAAAAGCTGCTAGCAAAAATCCTGCTTTACTGATTTGGATTTGGCAAATGGCGGGTTTTCAGGATCTAGTTAAATGGTTGGGCAATTATTTTAATTTTGGTGTTCATGCTCTGGTAAGCGCTTTGCTGGGAACCTGGTTCTCCCCATTCCTCCAATGGAATCAGTCCTGGTTGGAACCTAATTATCCCGCACTTTGGCTACAATTATTGGAAATTAATTATGCCATTACCATTGGGAGGCGTGTTAACACTCGATTTGTCACTTCCATTTCTTCAGATTTGTCTGTAGGTAAGTTTAGGAAGAGTTAACGAGCGTCTTGATTTTGAGACTGAGGTGGGAAATTTGGCAGCTCTACTGCTGCTAAGGTTTTTCTCACTTTCACCGTTCGACCAGGGTAAATCAAAGGTGAAGGTGATTTCTCTTCTGAATCTTGCTCTAAAGGTTCTACAGGGGAGAAGTTATTAGACGAATTATTAATTTTATTAATTGACCATTGTAGATCGTAATTATTTTGTTGGTCACTGGTGTTCATGTTGATGGTATTTATGGGACAATCAGATAACAAGTTCACTTTGGGTAAATTATTTATATCTTTTGAACTTTCTGAAGTCATGGTTGGTCTAGGTTCATTTTCCTCTGGATTTGAGTCTATGATATTGGTCTCCTTGGTATTATTTGTCCGATTTGTATTTGATATATCTGACACATCGGGATTAGAAGCAAAAAACACGGACAGAATATCTTCCAATCTCTGATCTACATGGGAAGTCTCTTCGGGGACATCCATTGTGTTTTCTGTGGGTTGGTTAAATTCTGAGTCTACATAGTCCATTGCTGACCAAGGTCTAATGGGTTCCCTGTGTGATAATAAAGACTGCACTTTTTTATAAAATCTGCTGTCCTCCGTATTTACATCTAAATAACAAGCATTATCATCTATTTCTTGATCGCTAGAAGCAGGATTATCTAAACACTTTTCCAAAGCAGCTTTAAACTGTAGGGTTTGACGCTGTTGTCTTAAAAGTCGCATACCTAATTCACGACAGGTATTTTCTGACTGTAGTAACTGTTGAGATTGTTCACTACATTTAGTTTGTAGAAGGGTACATTCTCTTTCTAGTTGGGCGATTCTTTGTTGATTTATTTGCGATTCTGCTTTATGGGTTTCAATAAACATCTCCTGACTTTCCATATTTTGCAAAGCAGTTTCCAATTGCTGGGAAAGGGACTGTATTCGCTCTTGAGCAGCTGTTATCTCCTGATTCTGCTGATTTAACATGGATTCGCTGACGCTAGAGCGTTTTTTTTGCCACTGTAGAATTTTTTCCGCTTCCCCTAATTCCTTGTTTAACTTCTCCAATTTTCTACATAAATCATTGTTAACATTTTTTAGTTCTTGATTTAAGGTTACTAACTGTTGTATTTCTGAATCTACCATGACTTGTTTCTCTCTGTATAATTGTAAAATAATAGAAAGGTTATGGGAGCCATACCGGGTTAAATCCATCCATAGGAAGTGTTTCCGGTTTAATCAGAGACTTGCCTTGATCTTCAGCAATCGGTACTAGGGGCATAAACCATAGACTACTTTTGGCGATCGCCTCTCCATCATTGGTTTTCAAGATACTAGGTGGTAAGGAAAGGGAGTTATTACTTACAGGTACAATTTGGTCAAACAAAACTGCTAAACCATCGGGAGCTAGGCTCATTTGTACATTTCTTTGTCCTAATGGTAACATTAAAATTGGTTTATACTTTTTTGTATCCAGATTGATCGCCACCAGGTAAGGTTGTTCCACATATTTGTCTTGTGATACTAAACTAGTTAATAAGCAGTAGAGAGTGGGTGAGGAAGGATCAAAACTGCAGTAAAGTATGGATCCTGAGGTTTTTAGTAATGGTTTCTGAACTCCTTGATTGGTAACCAAGAATAAATCTCTAGTATAATCGTTATTAAATTTTACCATAGCAGCTTGGGAACCATCTTTAGAAAAGGCTTGTACCAAACCAAACTGAGGTAAAAAGTCCAATGGTTTACTTGTATCTCCTGCTAGGGATAAAATCGCAGTTCCTTGTCCTTGGGCAACTGCTACTGCTTTGCTATCCGGTGTAATGATAAAGTCACCTGCTGGTTTACCTTCTAAGCGTTTTAGTGTTACTTTTCCATTGGAATCTAGGTTATCCAGGGATGAATACCATAGTCCAAAATCTCCAGGATTATCTTTTTTACCTCTTTGAACCACAATAGTTTCCCCGTCAGGGGACAAGTCAAACTTGAGGTTTTGATACTCTTGACTGTCCAACATTAAACCCAGTTTACCTGCTGGTTCTGATTTTTGTTCTTGTCCATTAACTATTCCTGTAGTCACTGTATAAATTTTCGCCGACAGTAAATCTGGATTATTACTTGCACGAGCGGAAAACAGGATTTTATCCCCTATAGGAAATGGCTCAAAGTCCATAACAATTAAATCCCTGGGGGTAAGTATGGTTTTCTGCTCTTGGGTTAAGTTATAAAGAACCAACCTACCATATTCCTGGGGACTTGCACCAATATAGACTAACGCACGATTGCGAGTAGAGAAACTACCCATAAAAGATTTGATTAGTCTATTGCTATTCTGACTGCGGGAAAATTTGTCCTTGGCTTTATTTAACGAAACTTGATAATTTGTGCCATAGGGAGCTGGTGTTAATAGTGTGTAGACCATCCTTTTCCCCGCCCAGCTGATTTTACCAGCTAGTGGTGGGGTAATTTGCAAATTATCCTCCACACTTTTAGCATCCATGGGACGACTAAAGACCAGACTAAATGCAGTATCTTCAGCACCAATCTGTCGATCTTGCCAACTAAAACTGCGCACAGTGGGTTTTACACCATCCCCCTGAGCAATAGTTATTCCAATCAACAAACCTAACACTAATATCAGGGCGATCGCCGCACGATCTAGTTGTGAAACAGACAAAATAGATTTATAGGTTTTAGTCATCGGTAGAAATGGAAAATAATTCCTGTACAAATGCAAACAAATCTAAACAAGTCTCGGGTTAATTAACATATTCTAGTCACCTAATACACCTAATAACTGTAAGGATTTTTGGGCTGGGGAATTTTGCGGATAGAATTAGCCTTAATAGTGAGTCGGCGTTTACCAGCAATATTGGCCGTGATCATTTGTCCTTCCACTTCTAACCAGGTATCTGGGGGATATTGGTCGCGATTAGTGGGGAGTTGGACAGGTAATCCAGCGGGATAAACGTCCGCAGCACAACAAGTAATCACAAACCTAGCTAAGATAAGATGGTCCAGATTGAGTTCCTGGGAGTGAATCACAAACCCTTGAACTTTGACCTTCTGTCCAGTATAAGCGTCCGGTTCTGGATAGACATTGAGTATTCTTACCCAATCTATTAGAGTTCGCTCTTCTGGACGGGTATTAGCGCGAAAGGACTGGGGTTGAGTCCGTGTTGCTCCTAGTATTTCCGTAACTTCTCGATTCAGTGCTGTTTGGGAAGCAAAGACTTGAGGACTAATAATAAATCCTAAAACCGCAGCAACTAATAGCAAGCTGCTACTCCACCCAGGGGGAAACACATTAATATGTTGTTCACCACTGGTGATTTGATCGGGAGGAATTTTGTGCCAAAGTTGCAAACTTTTACAAAAACTCATGGTCAGTAAACCAATAGCAGCTACAATAACTAACCAAAAGAAATCAGGGTGAATTAAGAGATTCAGTTTATTGGTTAGCCAGTACTTCAAGATTAGCACTCCCCAAGCAGCAATGGCTACTACCTCTAACCAAGGGAGTAAATGATTAGGCGTTTGGGATTTAGCATTTCGTAGTGAAGTCATACACGTAAAATCACAGCATTTAAGCTACATGATGTGGAGATTTAAAAACAAGGTAAATAAAAGTGTCAATTGACCTGCTAAGGCAAATAAATAAAACAGAGCTTTTGGTTTGAAAACAGATAACATTAATCCCACACCCTTAATGTCAATCATTGGACCGAAGACAAGAAAGGCTAATAAAGATCCACTAGTAAAAGTTGAAGCGAAGGAGAGGGCAAAAAAGGAGTCAACCGTGGAACAAATTGATACCACTGTAGCTAGTAACAACATGGTAAGAATTGAACTAATTGGCCCCGCACCCAAACTGAGAATCACATCTCGGGGGGCTAATACTTGAATAGCTGCTGCTATGGCACTACCTAGTACCATTATGGCTCCTAATTCTCGGAGTTCCTGGATAGCATTATCTAAAACCAGGCCCAGTTTCCCAATTAAAGTTCTGTTGGGTGTTTTTACAACTGGTTGAGAAAAATTTCCACTTAACCTGGTGGATATACCTGCTTTACCACCGAGGATATAGGTTCCCGATTGCAAAAGGGGACTGGGGGTTGTAACCTGTTCTTGTAATTGTGGGGTTTTTGGTTCTGTCTGTGCTGGGGGGTTAAATTTCAAATAGCGGGCAATCTGGGGTTGCAGGTAAGGAGTAATATCCTTTTGAAAGCTGAACACAAAGCCAATAATAGTAGCAATTGATAAGGATAAAACCACTCTTAAAACTACTATTTCTGGTTGATCCCTAAATGCAGTCCACGTTGCCCAAATCACAATTGGGTTGATAGTTGGTGCTGCTAGCAAAAAACCAATAGCAACCGACGTGGGCACTCCTTGCATTAGTAATCGTCTAGCTACTGGTACGTTACCACACTCGCAAACTGGAAATAAAAAGCCAATCATACTGCCAAACAAAGCTCCCAGGAAGGGATTTTTAGGCATTATATCTACAAGTTTGCGCTCTTCAACGAAAAACAACAACAAGCTAGAAAATAAAACACCTAAAAGCAAAAAAGGCATTGCCTCGACCAGCAGACTTAGAAATAGAGTAAAACCATTATTTAATTGACTTATCATCATTTCGTCTTAGTCAAAAGCGATTTGGTAACTTTAGGTTATGCCCAGTTATTCTATCTAAATATTGGTCAAATCGGGAATGGGGATCAGGGGAGATTCCCCCTGATAGAATTAGAGAAACCAACCGTAGGAATGTAAGCCTTTACCCAACAGATTTACGCCTAAATAGCAGGTCCAAACCACTAAAAAACCACCAGCTGCTAAAATTGCTGGTTTTCTTCCTTGCCAACCACGGGTAATTCTGGCGTGAAGATAAGCAGCAAAAACCAACCAGGTAATTAGGGCCCAAGTTTCTTTTGGATCCCAACTCCAATAGGAACCCCACGCCTCATTGGCCCAAACGCCACCAGCAATAATACCTATTGTTAGTAAGGGAAAACCAAGACCAATTACCCGATAGCTAATATTGTCCAAGGTTTCCGCTAGGGTCAGACGTTGGGGAGAAAGGGTTGTAACTGGTGATATATGGTCAGCTTTCACCACTTCTAAAACTGCTGTACTATATCCATTACCATTTTGATTGCTTTCTACCCGGGCAAAACCATTCTTTTCTCCTCCAGAACCTTCCATCATTAATTCCTGGGATTTGAGCAGTTTATAACCATTGGTACGATAACCACCATTACCTACCGAACTACCCTGTAATTCAATATTTTGACCCTGGGTGACAATTAAAAAGGCGATCGCCAGTAAAGAACCTACCATTAAAGCTGAATAGCTTAACATCATCACACTGACGTGCATCATTAGCCAGTTAGACTTAAGAGCTGGTACTAGTGGTTCTGAATTTTGCATTTGCGATGGTAGGGTGAGGGTAGCAAAAGCGGTAATACCCATGGCTACGGGAGCAGTTACTACGCCTACCAATCTGCTACGACTAGTATATTCGGCAATTAAATGAATAGCAGTAATTCCCCAGGTGAGAAAAAATAGGGATTCATAAAGATTACTCAAAGGGAAATAACCCGCCTCCATCCATCTTGCTGTTAATAGAACAGCAATGGACAAATTGGCAATGGCCATTCCAGCGGTTCCCAGTGCTGCGGTGATGGAAAAACTAGGAAAAGCTGTCCCCACCCAATATATCAGCATGGTACAGAACAAAATAGCAAAGGAAGCATTATCTAGCCAATTCTGGAGTACAACCAGATTCATAAACAGTTCTCCGGTATCTACAACCTACTCAAGTCCACTCGTGCATCAGAAATCAAAAGTCTGCGGGGGATACTACAGTTTCACCTAAGTATTTAGTTAGATAGGGTGAGAAAACCTCATAGATTAAGGTTAAAGGTTTTCCATGATGCCAAAACAAGTAGTGGCGACCCCAAAAAGGTCCTGGTTGCCCAAAACCTAACTGTAGCGCATCCGAGTAACCGCAATAAATTCCTCGAATGTCCCTATACAATTCCGTACGAATTCTTGCTAAACTTGCCCAAATTGGTAGAGAGCGGTTTTGCAAAAATTCATCCACATGACTGGCCTCCCACCAAGATGTAGCATAACCCAATCTTTGACCGGATGATGTCTTTAGCCATACCTGTCGTCGTAATCTTGGGCCTGGTAAGGTTTCAATTAAATTGGGAGCCTGATCTAAATCCATGCCCACAAATGACATATCAATTACATCCACTTCTATTGGCTCACAGGTGAGTAATTGCAGGTGTTTAGTGGGGGAACCATCACCCAATAATAATAACTGCCATGGGGGAGCTAATTGGGTGTGTGGTAGTCCTCCTTGAATTTCTTCTTCCTCACCTTGCCAAATGGGTTGAAGAGGATGCCAGCTGGTTGGCAACTTGTTGGTTGGGGGAGCAAAAGTGGTAGTCAATTAATACCTTAGCCAAAAAAAAGTATGAAAAGGAAGGGTTGATATGGTAGAGTTATGGTCTTGCAAAACGAAAACTCAAAAACTACACACAGCCCATGTTAGAGATCATAACACTATTATGTTATCATGGTAGGGCAATGCACTGGTGTGGATAGACATCAGTCAACGCCGTATCACACCGAGGTAATGTACTTCAAAAATTTTTTAATCAAAACGGATTTACTCGCCAGCAAGGTAGTGTCTATTTTGGCAACGAAAATATTAACGCAGTTACGTGCGTTCTTGCTGCAATCGAGGTATCAAAGTCGCTTCCTTGGTTTGCTACATCTGTAAGGGATATTCGTATGCTTAGAATTGAAGAACTAAATGATCTAATGCCAGCCGTTCAACAAGGTGGAATAGCATAACAAATCACTGTTGTATTTAAAATGGAGTTAAGCGGAATCGAACCGCTGACCTCTTCAATGCCATTGAAGCGCTCTACCAATTGAGCTATAACCCCTCGACTATTCTTGGATGTTACCTTGTCTTGCTCAAGATGTCAAGCAGATTTTCTAAAAAAGCTGTGTTAGAAACACCGGTTTTATCCCAACTTTTCGATAAAATAAACATCTGTACCTTTGGTGTAAAACAGACATGAGTACCAGTCCCTTTTCTTCCCAAGAAATCGCCTCCCAAGGCATTAAACCAGATGAATATGCTGACATAGTGCGTCGTCTAGGTCGTCACCCCAATAAGGCTGAATTGGGAATGTTTGGAGTGATGTGGTCCGAACACTGCTGCTATAAAAATTCCCGCCCGTTGCTCAAACAGTTCCCCACTACTGGACCACGCATTCTGGTGGGACCTGGCGAAAATGCTGGTGTGGTAGACTTGGGACAGGGACTGCAATTAGCATTTAAGATAGAGTCCCATAATCACCCCTCTGCTGTGGAACCTTTTCAGGGTGCTGCTACCGGTGTAGGTGGTATATTAAGGGATATATTTACCATGGGGGCGCGTCCCATTGGAATATTAAATTCCCTCCGGTTTGGCAATTTAGAGGATCCAAAAACCCAAAGATTATTTACGGGTGTGGTGTCGGGTATAGCCCATTATGGGAATTGTGTAGGTGTTCCCACTGTGGGGGGTGAAGTTTATTTTGATTCAGCCTATTCAGGAAATCCTCTAGTTAATGTTATGGCTTTGGGATTAATGGAAACACCCACCATAGTTAAATCTGGGGCAGCAGGAATAGGGAACCCAGTTCTATACGTTGGTTCTACCACTGGGCGAGATGGTATGGGTGGTGCTAGTTTTGCCAGCGCTGAATTAACCGATGAGTCCATGGATAACCGTCCCGCAGTGCAGGTGGGCGACCCATTTCTGGAAAAGTCTTTAATTGAGGCATGTTTAGAAGCATTCAAGACAGGAGCGGTAGTAGCTGCTCAGGATATGGGCGCTGCAGGGATTACTTGCTCTACTTCGGAAATGGCTGCTAAGGGTGGTGTAGGTATTCAGTTTGACTTAGATAAGGTTCCGGCTCGAGAGTTAGGAATGATACCTTATGAGTACCTGCTTTCCGAATCTCAGGAAAGGATGTTATTTGTGTCCCAGAAGGGGAGAGAGCAGGAGTTAATTGATATTTTCCAGCGTTGGGGACTCCATGCAGTAGTTGCAGGGGAGGTAATTAGTGAGCCAGTGGTGAGAATTTTATTTCAGGGGGAAGTAGCAGCATCCATTCCAGCAAAGGCTTTGGCTGAAAATACTCCTTTGTATGAAAGGAAACTATTGTCGGAACCTCCAGAATATGTAAAACTAGCTTGGGAGTGGACTTCAGCCAAGTTACCAACTTGCGATGTCAGGGGAATTGAGGTACAGGGAGAGTTTTTAAGTTGGCAAGATATTCTCTTGAAATTACTCAATACGCCTACTATTGCTTCTAAGAGTTGGGTATATCGTCAATATGATCATCAAGTCCAAAATAATACTGTATTGTTACCTGGTGGTGCGGATGCAGCAGTGCTGCGATTACGTCCCTTATCAGAATCCACGGTCACCCATTGGGAATCTGGGGTGGCGGCTACGGTAGATTGTAATTCGCGCTATGTGTATCTTGATCCTTATGAAGGTGCTAAGGCAGTGGTGGCTGAAGCAGCGCGGAATCTTAGTTGTGTAGGTGCACAACCGTTAGCAGTGACTGATAACCTGAATTTTGGCAGTCCAGAAAAGGAAGTAGGTTATTGGCAGTTGGCTTATGCTTGTAAAGGAATTAGTGAAGGATGTAGGGAGCTGGGAACTCCTGTAACGGGTGGTAATGTTTCTTTATATAATGAGACCTTTGATGCACAGGGAAATCCTCAGGCAATTTACCCTACTCCGGTAGTGGGAATGGTTGGTTTAATTGAGGATTTACAAAAAATCTGTGGTCAGGGTTGGCAAAATGTAGGTGATGGAATTTATCTGTTAGGTTTACCAGTTTCCGTGAAGTTGGAGTTGGGTGGATCGGAATATTTAGCAGTTATTCATCACACTGTTGCTGGTAAACCACCAAAAATTGATTTTGCCCTGGAACGGGATGTGCAACAGGTCTGTCGTTATGGTATTAGTCACAAATGGGTTAGTTCTGCTCATGATAGTGCTGAAGGTGGTCTGATAGTCGCTTTGGCAGAATGCTGTTTGAGTGGAAATTTAGGAGCATCCATTAATTTGGGTATTTCTTCTAATGAGGAATGTCGCTTTGATGAAGTGCTTTTTGGTGAAGGTGGGGCCCGAATCCTAGTTTCCGTACCCGGAACCTATCAACAAGTTTGGGAGTCCTATTTACAAACACACCTAGGGAATAATTGGCAAAAGTTGGGTTCGGTTGTCAATTTATCATCTGGGTTGACTGTTTCTACCCTTGATGACTATGAGGTAATGGGTATGGATATTCCTCAAATGGGCAATGTTTATCATCAGGCGATCGCCCAGCGACTGGCTTTTTATGAGTGAAGTAACTAACAATTTATTTTTTATCCTTGACCGATTTGCGATACTCTGATAGTGAATGGTTAAGTTTTAATTAAGAATAAGGATGGCAAAAGTTCGACATTTATTTCTAGATCAATAACTACCTAACCATTCTCTAACCCACCCGTATTTTCTAATATTTAGTGACTCACCAGGAGCAAAAACCAGCATGATTCCCCAGCATCCTACCACTTTTGATCTAACCATGAACAGTTCTGAAAACCTCTGTGACAAACCGGAAGAAGCCTGTGGTGTTTTTGGTATATATGCCCCGGAACAGGATGTGGCAAAAATGACCTATTTTGGATTATATGCGCTGCAACATAGAGGACAAGAATCCGCTGGTATTGCTACATTTGAAGGACCTTATGTACATCAACATAAGGATATGGGTTTGGTTTCTCAGGTATTTAGCGAGACAATTTTAGAGGAGTTACCAGGTAATATTGCAGTTGGTCATACTCGTTACTCCACCACCGGTTCTAGTCGTAAGGTGAATGCTCAACCAGCATTGGTGGAAACTCGTTTAGGAACCCTGGCATTGGCTCACAATGGTAATTTGGTGAATACCATGCAATTACGGGAAGAATTGCTCAAAACCAACTTACACCTGGTGACAAGTACGGATTCAGAAATGATAGCCCATGCGATCGCTGAGGAGGTAAATACTGGTGAGGGATGGTTGGAAGCTGCAACTCATGCATTCCACCGATGTCAAGGCGCATTTAGTTTAGTAATTGGAACACCGGATGGAATTATGGGAGCAAGGGATCCCCATGGGATTCGTCCCCTGGTGATTGGCAAATTGGATAGTGAGCCAATACGCTATGTTTTGGCCTCAGAAACCTGTGCTTTAGATATTATTGGTGCGGAATATATAAGGGACGTGGAACCGGGAGAGTTGGTTTGGATTACAGAAACGGGTCTAGCATCTTTATTTTGGAATCCCCAACCCCAGCGCAAATTATGTATCTTTGAAATGATCTACTTTGCCCGTCCAGATAGTTTAATGCACAATGAGACGTTGTATAGTTATAGAATGCGACTGGGAAGAAATTTAGCGCAGGAGTCTCCCATAGATGCTGATATAGTCTTTGGTGTACCCGATTCTGGTATACCTGCTGCTATAGGGTTTTCCCAAAAATCAGGTATAGTATATGGCGAGGGACTAATTAAAAATCGTTACGTCGGTAGAACATTTATTCAACCCACTCAGAGTATGCGAGAGGCGGGGATAAAAGTAAAGTTGAACCCGCTCAAGGATGTGTTATGGGGAAAAAGAGTAGTAATAATTGATGATTCTATTGTCAGGGGAACTACTAGTCGCAAACTGGTGAAAGCACTGCGGGAAGCAGGCGCTAGGGAAGTGCACATGAGGATATCTTCTCCACCGGTGACTCACCCTTGTTTCTATGGAATAGATACGGATACACAGGAGCAGCTTATTGCAGCTACAAAATCGGTTAGTGAGATAGCTACACATTTAGAGGTGGATACTCTCGCTTATTTAAGTTGGGAGGGAATGTTAGCCGCCACTGGGGAAGATACAAATGGGTTCTGTTCTGCTTGTTTTACGGGTGATTATCCTGTAGCGATTCCTCAACAGGTGAAGAGTTCTAAGTTAATACTAGAGAAGACTAACCAATACGCTGTTTTATAGCTTTGGTAGTAGGAGGTAAAGGTGGGTCACTTTTACCCGTCAACTCTGTATATGGCGTTTTAGATAAAGCTATATATACATAACGTCTCTTGAATAACGATTATTATTAAGTTATGATTAGGGATTAGATAACAACTTGAGTTGATAATCCGCAACACCTCCCAATTTGAACACCTCCTTGACCAACATGAAACTCCCTCTTTTTTCGTTCAATTATCATCCAATGGATCAAACCAACTGGCCACGAAAAATCTGGAAGAAATTTTCCCCTTGGCTATGCTTAATTTCCCTATTGACAGTGGTACTCATACACTCAGTACCAAGTGTAACCGCTCAAATGTCTCGCGAAGAAATTCGGGGTGTTTGGGTAACAAGTAACGATTTAAATGTTTTCAAGGATCGTGCCCAAGTTAAAGATGCTGTGACGAAATTGCGGCGGCTTAATTTTAATACAATTTACCCGGTGGTGTGGAATTCAGGTTATGTTATGTATCCTAGCAATGTAGCTAAGAGCTTGGATATTCAACCCTTTGTATTTCGCGGATCCGATGGTCATGATATTTTAGCAGATATTATTAATCAGGCCCATAGTCAAAATCTACTGGCAATCCCCTGGTTTGAATTTGGATTTATGACCCCCAATACTGGAGAGCTGGCGTTAAATAAGCCAGATTGGCTCACTAAAACGCGAGATGGTGCTGTAGTTTCCATGAGTGCTGCTGGTGAAGTATCTTGGTTAAATCCCTTTCATCCCCAGGTGCAAAAATTTATTATTGATCTGCTGGTGGAGCTGACTAACAATTATGATATTGATGGTATTCAGTTTGATGACCACACTAGTTTACCCCATGAATTTGGCTATGATGACTATACCGTAAACTTGTATAAGCAAGAAACGGGTAAAAATCCCCCAGCTAATTCTCAAGATCCAGAATGGGTAGCATGGCGGGCCAATAAAATCACGGAATTCATGGTGAGGTTGAACCATACTATCAAGCAAATTAAACCAAAACTCATCTTTTCGGTTTCACCAAATTACTACAATCATGCTTATAGGTTTCAGTTACAAGATTGGTTGAATTGGGTAAGACTGAATATTGTGGATGAGTTGGTTATGCAAGTTTATCGTTCTGATTTGGAAAGTTTTACCTCTAAAATTGCCCGGAATGAAATACAAGAAGTGCGCCAAATTATTCCTACTGGAATTGGCATTATGGCCGGTTTAAGAACTAGTCCTGTTCCTATGCAACAAATTACTAAACAGGTCAGAACTGTGCAAAGGGAAGAGTTAGGCATAGTTTTCTTTTATTATGAAACTTTGTGGAATCGCTCTCCTGAAACTTTGGAACAACGTTTGGAAGGATTTAGAAATTTCTTTCCCTATCCATCTGTAAGAGTTGCAGCTGAATGATCAACTTGCTGGATTGTTGGTATTTCCAATGCTCACAATCCACCCCTATCTATAGTTCTTAAACTAATCAAATCGCCCCATCAGTAAAATTTCCTTAGCTGCGCGATCGCACACTCCAACCGAACCCAAACATTGACGCATTTCTTGATAATCTAATAAGGTTTTTTCTCTTTTCTCACTATTTAATAATAATTCCATCGCTGCTTTGGTAATATTATCCGCTGTAGCTTGTTCCTGTAATAGCTCAGGTACAATTTCTCGCATAAGAACTAAATTGACGGGGGAAGCAAACGGAATGGAACCTTTGAGAATCTTTCTACCTAACCAAGCAGTGAAAGGATTAAGACTATAAACAACTACTTGAGGAACATTGGCCAGGGCCAATTCTAAATTGGCCGTCCCCGATTTAGTAATTGCTAAGTCAGCAGCAGCAAAAATTTCCCTCTGATTCCCAGAAAATATTCTGGCCTTTAACCCATATTCCCTAATTGCTCTGGTAATTTTTCCCCGAAATTTTTCTAAAGATAAGGGTATAAGAAAACTTACTTTTGATAGTTGGGATTGTATATTTTTCCCAGCTTGAAAAATTGCAGGTAGTAAGTATTTTAACTCTTGATGACGAGAAGCAGGCAAAAGAGCGATCGCCAATTCTTGCTCCTTAATACCCAATATTTTTCTGGCACTTTCACGACTGGGTGTGTTCGCCATTTTATCTACTAAGGGATGGCCCACCCAATTAACATTAGCTCCGTTTTCCTCATAATATCTCGCCTCTTGGGGAAAAATTGCCAACAACTTATGAGTAAAACTAACGATTTTCTTAGTTCTATCTAAACTCATTGACCATACCCATTCCTGGGGAGCAATGTAATATACTATGGGAACCTGAGGAAAATGCTGCTGCATATAACTACCAATTCCCATATTTGGTGTCATATAGTCAATTAACACTGTTATATCCGGGGGATTTTTTTTTAAATAGGCGATCGCCTGTCTTTGCACCCTAATAGTTGGTATAATATATGGCAATGCCTCAACAATTCCCATGGAACCAATACCACTAGTATCTCCCAAAACTCTCGCCCCAGCTTTAGCCATTTGGGATCCACCTAGTGCTACTATCTCTAATGGCAAGCCCAAAGTAGCAGCTTGATTTTTCAGTGCTGTAATTAACATAGCACCCTGTAAATCTCCCGAAACTTCCCCAGTACTGATAAATACTCGCATGAACTTTAGATTTTAAATGAGGTAGACATTCTAGGTGCTCTGGCATTTCAGCCAAATGATGAGTACTTATTAAAGTTTATGAATATAAGTAAACTCATCATTCATAATTTGTCAAGACTAGCTAAATAGCCAATCACAACTCATTATTGTCACTACCTTTGGTGGCACTTTTCCCTGGAATCAACCCCCTTCTTCCTGGCATTTGTGAAAGTAGCAAGAAACGACGTAAATGTTTTAGCTGTGATGTATCCCCCAATAGTTCCAACTCAGATAAAGCATCCTTAAACAACACATTAGAGCAGTAGAGAATACGAAAAGCCTTTTTCAGTAGTTGAAACTCATTCATCGGCATTCCTGACCGCTTTAATCCCACCAGATTGAGTGATCGGATGCGGGATGGATTTCCCTCCACTAACATATAGGGAGGAACATCCCGATCAATACGTGTCATACCTCCAATCATGGACATACCACCAATGTGGACAAATTGGTGCACACCCAAAACCCCACTAAGTCTAGCTCGGGACTCAATATGTACATGACCAGCCAAAGCTACAGAGTTAGCAATAATAACTGAGTCTTCAATTATACAATTGTGACCCACATGGACGTAAGCCATTAGCAGATTACCATTACCAATAACGGTGGCTTCACCATGACCGGTAGCCCTGTTAATAGTCACATACTCACGAATGGCATTATTATCACCAATCTTAACCCAAGATAGTTCCCCCACATATTTCAGGTCTTGGGGTTCCATACCGATTACAGCGCCTGGAAAAATGTGATTTCCCGATCCAATTTTACATGGTCCTTCCACCACCGCATGGGCACCAATAACGGTTTCTGGTCCGACTTGAACATTCGCTCCAATCACAGCATAGGCACCTACTTGCACCGTTGAGTGGAGTTCCGCGTTAGGATGTATTACAGCAGTTGGATGAATAAGTGTCTTCAAGGGTGACTCTCCAGAACTGGTTTCATAGAAAAAGTGTCGGGCAAAATAAGTGATGTGTGAGGAAGGCGAATTTGAGATGTGAATGAGATTTGAAATTAGGGAGCAGGGATGACAAAATATTTATTAATTAGAATGATGCACTTCACGGCTGCATCTAAATACGCAGGTTTTTATCGATCCGAATTTTAACTAATTAAAGAAAACATTAGTTCTCCCTCGGCGGCGAGATTTCCGTCAACTTCAGCTCGACCCTGCATTTTTCCAAACCGACGTTGTTTGACAGATAACAGTTCCACAGTCATAATTAATTGGTCACCGGGTACCACCTGACGACGAAACCGCACTTTGTCAATACCTACAAATACAAATAGTCCTTCGGGCATATTAGGCATTTGACTCATAACAACCCCTCCAACTTGAGCCATAGCTTCCACGATTAGAACCCCTGGCATTAGGGAACGTCCGGGAAAATGTCCCTGGAACTGAGGCTCGTTAAAAGTAACATTTTTGATACCTACAGCTAACTTTCCCGGAATATAGTCAACTATTTTGTCTACTAGTAAAAACGGGTAGCGATGGGGTATTAGTTGCTGAATCTCTTCTATGGTGAAAGTTGTTTTAGTTGCTGATGTATTAGTGGTTTGGTCTTCTCCTTGAGATGTAGTCACTTGGATAAAATTGGTTTGGCTGAGGGTTGACATTGGCAATGGATTTGATTGAGATGTGGGAAGCTAAATTAGCCTAGATAATAGCGTATAATCTTAAAGTTTACTTAATTTTTAGCACAACTTTTCAGACACTTTCTAAAATTTTGCGTGCTAACTGGATATGGAGGTGATGACTAGCTTTGTAGGCTAGAAAGTGGCCCTTGGGAAACTGTCCTAATAGGCTGATATCACCTACCAGATCGAGGATTTTATGTCTGACTGGTTCATTTATAAACCTTAATGGTGGATTTACCCAGCCATCCATTCCGCAAACCAGGGCGTTTTCTAGACTACCACCTTTGATTAAACCAGATTTTTGCAAGTGTTCAATTTGATGTAATAGGCCAAAGGTTCGAGCTGGGGCAATTTCGGTGACAAAGGAATGGCAAAGGACAACACTGTGCCATTGATTGCCAATTGCTGGCACGTCAAAATCAATTCCGTAGCTAAAACGTGTATCCTCTCCGGGTAGGACACAAACAAATGCGTCCTTTTCATAAACGTAGATAGGTTCCTTAATTACTATGGCTAAATATTCATTACTAACAGGTTGTGAAGTTATTCCTACAGCAGCAATACTATTAGTCCATACTTGGGCAGAACCATCTAAAAGGGGCACTTCGGATCCGTCAATTTCAATCCGGGCATTATCTACACCCATAGCAGCCAGGGATGCTAGTAAATGCTCTACTGTGCGTACATGGGCATTTCCCGTGCCTAATTCAGTAGAGAGAAGAGTTTGATTAACTGCGGCGATTTCAGCGGGAATAATTGGCAAATCAGGTAAATCTACCCTTACAAAGTAGCGTTTGCTCCCGATGGGAGCTGGTAGTATTCGCACGGTACTATTTACACCACTATGAAGTCCCACACCCGTTTGGCAAATTTCAGCAGCTAAAGTATGTTGGTGCATTTGTAAACGCCAGATAAATTCCAGTTAGTTATGATAGGATCAAATTATCCCTTAGAACCGCTCCAGATGATTGACTGATGGATGGTGTGGGGGTGGGAACCGGGGATTTTTTTTCTCGCTTGGGCCAGAATCCTAAAAATCCGGCCGCCAAAACTACAGCCAACAAAATTAATAGCTGTATGGGGATTTTGCGGTTATGATCCTTACTATATGGATTTTCAGGAATCACCCGAGTTGATTGGGGGAAATAATTTACATCCCTTGCTTGGGAATTACTACCCGTTATATTCACTGTTTTACTGAAACTAATGGGCGGAATTTTTGCCTCTAGCACTGTATTGGGCTCTTGATATTGAACTTGATAATGTAACAGAGCAATAGTGACATTATCATGCCCATTCTTAGTATTGGCAATTTCTACCAGTCGAGACGCCGTAGTTTCTAAATTAGACTCCCCGCGCAAAACAGGTAGAATTTCGGTTTCCCAGTAGTCTTCTACCCGATCAAAATCCGTCAGTCCATCGGAACTGAGGAGAAAAATACCATCCTCATCTAGAATAAACCGCTCACAGGTGGGAGAGAGTAAAGCGCTATTACCCATACCCAATGCCTGAATTAAGGAACCTGAACCACGATGTTGTATGGCTTCACGGTAAGTAGCATAACCTAAACGCACCTCACGAGAAGCCACATCATCATCCAGAGTCACTTGATAACAACCATGATGGGTAATCCAATAAGCACGACTGTCTCCCACATGGGTAATGTACATCTGATGAGCAATGGGTATGGCCATGACTAGGGTGGTTCCCATTCTCTGACGACCTTGACGGTGATCAATATCGTTCTGCTGGCTGATCTTATCGTTTGCTAGTGCTACTCCTTGTTCTAACATTTGGACAACTGTTGATAAATCTCTATAGTTGTCTGCACTTTCCTGGATTGTTAATATTTCCTCTACTTGTGGTACAATGGTTTTTACTGCTAAATCGGATGCTACATTTCCCCCCTCATGTCCACCAATACCATCACAAACAATAGCTAAACCATCCTTGGGGGAAGATGGACTAACTACAATGCCTGGAGGCGGATAGCAGGAGTCCTCGTTTCTTTGACGACTTGGACCTGGATCTGTTTGAGTCAAAATCTTTGTGTCAATGCTTGAAGTGTTTTTTTGCAACTTATCTATTTGTGATAGCGCTTGGTCCAAAGTTATAGTTAAATGTTCAGACGAACTAATTTCTTCTTTAATCAAAGATTCACAAACTTGCTCGAGCAAGTCCACTAAGCATGGTTGAGCACTTGCTAAAAGTTGTTGCCAATTTTTCCCTAACTGTGACAGGTTTATCGGTAATCTGTCACTGCGTAATTCTAGGAGTTTAACTAAACCCCCTTGTACTCTAATTAAGTCCCAGCTTAACAAACTACTAGCAACCCCTTGCTCGTACAAGGGTTGCCACAGTTTCGCCATTTGCCACAACCAATTGATTTGTCGTATAGAAGAAGCTTTACCCCAAGCTGTGATTAGGTCACTCCATAAATGTACTCGCTGGTTTTTGTTATCATGGATTAGGGGTATGGCTTCTAAAAGTATTGTATTGGTTCTAGGTTCTTGTTCAGTTATAGAAAGAACCCCATAAATCTGTGGTACGTGCAGGCGGTAAGGGATGAGTTTTAGATAGGGTTTTATTTGATCTAAATAAACTAACTCAGGTGCTTGGGGTGGTAATCCAGGTTTGAGGTCCAAAATTATCGACCTCTCAATGATTACATAACGGTCTCCCACAATTTCACCCGGATTACCCAGATCATGGACCCCCACCGTCCACAGATAACGCTTAGGCAAGGGTGTGGAGCATCTCTGACAAAACCTGTGGTTTAGAGGATTGGGGGCTTGACAATATTCGTTTGGGCAGAAAAGCATTGCTACTTCATTTTCCATATTTCTCGCACCAAGCAGCGACTAGCAATTATTCAAGAGTATGGTTAGGAGATGGTACACCCAACTTTTTAGAGCCTGGTTTTACCAGAGCCCTAATTTTGTTGATGGGTTAGAAACTTTCATTTACCTTAACTCATCAACCATGAATGGAAGCAAATTTTTATCTCATGGATTGTCATTCGCTGCAACTTGGGGTAGTCCCATGCTGTAGTTGGTGACGCGAGCAGCAAGATTGTAGCTAATCTCACCTTTTTGTAACAGCGATCGCACAAAATGCTCTAAATCTGAACCAATCCGACGTAAATTATAGTCTGTTAGGTCTACACCTTCTGAAGATTCTACAATTTCATCAAATTTACGATATACTTTCTGTAGTGCATCTTCGCTCCAGTTAAATTCGTTATCTGGATCAACGTCTAAAGTAAGAACCTGGTTACTAGGGACTAATTCCTCTTGGTTTATTTCCGCCGCAAAAATGCGGATATGACGGGTTGTGGACTTGAGCAGTATTGGGTTATCCATAATTAGGTCTAGGATTTTGGTTAATCACACTGCAATTATTTTAACTGCTGTGCCCGATCTTAATTGTTTGGATTTGCCAAATAGATTGATTAACAGAATCGGTAGGACTTCGCTTATATATATCAAATATTGCTAGGTTTGATGTTACTTTTATTACAAATTTTAATACATGTACCAAATGACACTGATTTTGTTTAATAAAACTGTTCTTAGACATCAAATTGTATTACCTGTATAGACTTTAAAAAATGAATTTAAATATAATTACTAGTTGATAAAGTGATATATTTTCCCAGTATTGACGTTTGGATAAAGTTGTTGTACAAACTTTTAAAAAGGTAGGATGAGTTCTTGCAGAACCTAAATTATGTAGAACTTAAAAATCCCATCATGCTTTACTACTTCAACATACAACACTACACAAGGAGGGGTAAAATTGGAACAGTTAAAAGCGATTTTTCATCACTATGGAGGGCGGAATGGAAAAGAAATTTAGCGGATGAGTAAACTAAAATTACCTCTTCGCTGTGTTTGAGAAAATATTGAGAAAATATAAAGATTTTTTTGGTGGATATTTTGGCTCCCCACCTGTATGAACACCGTTTCTAACCCAGTAAAGGAATCCTCACAACTATGAACTCCAAAGCATTACCATGCCAGGTCAATAATCTCGAAGTCGGTGTTTATGAATGTGAAATTCACCTTAAGTTTCGCTTAATAGAAGAAAAAAGTTTGTTGGGAGATCGTGAACAGCTTCTACAAGTCTTCTTAGACGCACTTACAGAGGGATCGGATGAATTTTTGGAAATGCTACAAGCATCTGTTAAAGCTCAGGAGATCTCTGAATTTAAGGCCTCTCCTCAAATGAGAAGACAACTGATGCGGTTGAGAAACTCTTTGGATAATACCCAGCAGTAGCCAAAACTCAAGGACAGGTTGCACCTCACCACAATTATTATCACTGAATTATCACCCATAAATTAGTTTAAGTGATAACCTTTATGACCAAGCAAGCATCTACAATTATTAGAGTATTCATTAACATGGCAAACGGGGGACAGGCGATTCAGTCCCCAGGTTCTTTGATACTAACTTACTTTTTTTTAGCAGCCGCTTTTGCTGTTTTTGCCGCTTTTTTGGCTGCTTTTTCTGCTTCCATTGCCGCTAATTTAGCTTGTTGCTTTTCTTCCTCGATCTTAGTCAGATAGTAGTGATAATCTCCTAGATAAACTCGAAATTCTCCATCTCGAATTTCTACAATTTTATTTGCCACCTGGGAGATAAAGTAACGGTCATGAGACACTACTATAGCTGTACCATCATAGTTTTGTAGTGCTTCTTCCAGCATTTCTTTAGCGGGAATATCTAGGTGATTAGTGGGTTCATCCAAAATGATCAAATTAACTGGGCATAATAGCATCTTTGCCAATGCCAGTCTTGCTTTCTCCCCTCCGCTTAGGGCCCCTACTTGTTTGAAAACCGTATCCCCGGCAAATAAAAACCTTCCTAGCAACGTACGCACTTCCTCATTTTTCCAATCAGGAACTTCATTATGAATAGTCTCCATGACGGTTTTATTTAGATCCAGGGCCTCCGCTTGATTCTGTTCAAAATAACCTGGAATAACATTATGGTCTCCTAGTTTAACAGTTCCTTCCGTGGGAATTTCCATACCCGTAATTATTTTTAACAAAGTGGATTTTCCTGCTCCATTGGGTCCTAGGAAGGCGATCCTGTCTCCCCTTTCAATAAGTAAATTCGCCCCTAGAAACAGGATTTTGTCTCCATAGGTGTGGGTAAGATCTTTAATTTCTACCACTTCCCTACCACTGCGCGGTGCAGGTGGAAAACGAAAATGTAGGGTTCTCACCCCTGTAGTTGGTGCTTCAATTCTTTCAACTTTCTCCAACTGCTTTTCTCTGCTTTTTGCCTGGGTGCTGCGAGTAGCACTAGCGCGAAATCTGTCTACAAATGCTTGCTGCTTTTCTATTTCCTTTTGTTGACGTTCAAAGGCACTTAACTGAGACGCTTCATTCTCAGCCTTTTGTTGGAGATATGCAGAATAGTTACCTAGGTAGGTAGTAGAAACCCCTCGTTCAGTTTCCACAATTTGTGTGCAAAGTCGGTCTAAAAACTCCCGGTCATGGGAAACAATTACCATGGGGGTGGTCAAACTCCTGAGGTAATTCTCTAACCATTCAATGGTTTCTAGGTCTAAGTGGTTTGTCGGTTCGTCTAGTAGTAATAGGTCTGGCTTTTGTAAGAGGATTTTGCCCAAACTCATGCGCATTTGCCAACCCCCCGAAAAAGCACTCACCAGACGATCCCCATCTTCTACCTGAAAACCCATTTCTGGCAGAATTTTACCAATGCGAGCATCTAAATTATAACCATCTAGAGACTCAAACTGACGTTGTAATTTGTCTAACTTATTAATTAGTTTGTCTAATTGTTCTACGGTCGCTGTTTCCATGTCACGTTGCACTTCATATAGTGCTAACTGCACCGCATTAGCTTCTTTGAAAACAGTCCAAAACTCTTCCTGAACTGTTCGTGTGGGATCTACTTCAAACTCCTGGTTAAGATAGGCTATGTGCAAACTAGCAGGACGAATTATCTGACCAGCAGTGGGCTCTATTTCCCCAGAGATAATTTTCAATTGGGTAGACTTTCCCGCACCGTTAACGCCCACTAAACCAATGCGATCGCCCGGTTTGACTTCCCAGTTAATATCTTGTAGAACTTCACCTGTCGGGTAAATTTTACTAATGTGTTCCAGTCTTAACATGAAATATCTCTCGAATAAGGAATAGAAGATCAAAAAAGCGAAACTTTGAGGTCATTTTCAATCTTAACAAAAGTTAACAACATATTGATTGGTTTGATTCTCAAGGTCAGAATTGACCAGATCACTGGTGGGGGAATTTGGATAATGTAAAAGCTACAACACACCCAAATCACTGACATACCAATTCAAATTACAACAATGAACAATCCGATCAGTAATAAGACCCGTTTTTTATTTTATATGTTTAGGCTGCAAATGTTGAGTTTGTTTACGCTGTTCACTCTTAACGGTTGGATGGAGTTGGCGTTAGCCAATTTATCCCCTAAAGCTACGCTCTATAAGTGGCTATTTCATGTCAAATCACAACAGATAGAAATAAACCTTTCTAACAAGACTAAACCGGAGTACTTCTACCTTGAACAACCTTCTCGGTTGGTGATAGATTTACCTAATACCCAACTGGGCAATGTGGAAACCCAAAAAACCTATTCTGGTAGAGTTCAGAAAATTCGCCTTTCCCAATTTAGCTCTCAAATTACCCGTATGGTGATTGAATTTAAGCCCGGGACAGTGGTGGATATGAACGCTATGGGGGTGCAGAGCGGTCACCAGTCCAAACGCTGGATATTACGCCCGGTATTTTCCCATGATCAAACCACCACCAAATCTTTCCCCTCTTCTAGTTTGCCATCAGCAATTACTAACCCGACGCTTAATCACCAACAACCCTTTATTATGGTGCCGCCTCCCAATCGAGGCACTTCTGCACCTTCTCAATTCTTGATTATGCCCTCTAACACCAAAACGACCCCTTCAAATCAAGGTTTTCAAGTTCCTGTTATTGAATTTGGTCAACCAATACCTTTCTTGAGGTAAAAAAATAACTATCAATCAATAACTAGAATCGGTCTGTTTCCTGATTAGGCGCTACTGCACCTGGTTGAGATAAGAAGAAATTTTGACCCGCCTCATTTTGATATATACATCTAATATCGGGCTTTTCACTGTCCAAATTGCCGGTAAATCCAAAAGTATTCAGACGATTTTTACACTCTCTTACCTGATCAGATGTGACCAATTTCTTGTTTTCTAAAATAGCCCAGTTATTTTGGCGGATTACACACCCAGGACGAATATTTGGTTGTGATACGTAGACATTAAATGGGTTAAGAGTGACAAATAATCGGGCATCCATCACCATTGCACTGGCCCCATACTGAACACAAATTTCTGGATTTGGGGCTTTTAAATCAATAAATTCACGGCTAGCTACGTTTGAGGGCGCAAGGGTGGTGGTAGAGCTAAAAGCAATGCCAATGCCAATACCCAAGACCAATACTCCCCCTAAAATAGCAATGGTGGTTAAATTAAATATGGGAGATTGAAAAATAGAGGGTTTGGAACTTGTCGCCGTTCTAGGAGTTGATTTACGTCTCATTTTTACTTAACCACTTGCTTCAATTTGCGGATCTGGACCCGAACCTGGCCAACGGCGAATAGGTTCGCCGGTAATTAAATACAATTAAATGTGATTAACTGCAATTAACTGGCAAGTAAGGTTTTTTCTAGGGGAGTCCAACGAAAATAGCGATCGCCACCCCTTTCAATCACTACCTTGACCCGTGGTTCCAACCGGGGTAAATTGGTGAAGTATTCCACTTCCTGATCGGAAAGAATATTGCCCTCAATTACCCACAATAACAATCCTTTGGAATTGGGGGGTAGTTGGGCTAAATGGGAGGAGATTAACGGAGGTAGATATTGTACCTCACCTACCGCTGCACCATTGCTGGTACTCTTTTTGCCCAAATGGGGAGGTCTAATTCCGTGAACCCCCATCAAATAGGCTGCTACGTCTCCTAAACCTCTAGCCGTAATATGAAGGTTAACATATCCTGCAGCCCTGAGACGACGACGATAGCGACCTTCATATCCTCCTTCCAAGGGAACAAATACACCCAAGGAACCAAATTTTTCCAAATCCCGGATGAAACCGCTGCCAGTGGTAATTAGTGCCATAGATTTTTCTCCCACCTATATATTTCTATATATTTCTATTATTCACCTTAATGGTAGATTAGGATAGGTTGGGAAATTGGATTTTGGCAATATTAACCATTTATTCGCTGCCAAAATATCTTTGATTAACCACTGGACAAAACCAGGTTTATGGATTATACTATTAGATCGTAACTAAAACCTCGCCATTAGTGGTCTTCTCAATTTAGCCGCCTTGGAAAAAAGCACCGCAAAACCTTGAGTCTTTGTGGTGAAAAAACCAAAAAGCTGCTAAAATGGAGACAATTTAGGTAAGACTAGGTAAAACTCAAGCGAAGGCCCCTAACCCACAGCCAAAACGAAGTTGAGTTAACAAAGTTGAGTTATAGTTCGCTCCGGCCAGCCCTAAAAGGGCAGATCCTCAAACAATAGTTTAAGGTGTTAAGAGCAACCTGAAAGTTATCAGGAAATGGATACTGAGCATCACTGCTTAAGTCCTGTTGCGAACGGAGAGTGCCAGAGCAGTGAAACAAAGTAACCCATTGCTGCACAAAAGCAAAGCTACAAGCTTTTGCACTGATACCAGAAATAATGCCTTGCAATCAAAAAGGTAATTATCACTGTTCTGGTGGATAAAAAAGAGAAACAATAGACGGATTCACCAAACAGTAGGCTCACAGTTTGTTACGTCACTAGTAAATTGCACTGTCTAATGTCAGTACAATTTTGTTATGGACGTAGTAAAATCCTCTGAAGATCCGCTCCCAAGGTCAGCAACTAGATTAAGGAGAACCAGTTACTGTGTCTGTAGGTATTCTCGGCACCAAGCTGGGCATGACCCAAATTTTTGATGAAGCGGGAGTATCCATTCCCGTGACCGTCATCCAAGCTGGTCCATGCACTGTTACACAAGTTAAAACCCAACCCACGGATGGTTATTGTGCCATTCAGGTTGGCTATGGGGAAGTAAAACCGAAAGCGTTAAACAAACCCAAGTTAGGTCACCTGGCAAAGTCATCAGCAGGTCCAGTGCGGTATTTAAACGAGTATCGGACTGACGCGGCGGGTGATTATGCCCTAGGACAGGAGATAAAGGCAGATATTTTCAGCGTAGGTCAGATTGTAGATGTGATTGGGACGAGTATCGGTCGTGGTTTTGCGGGTAACCAGAAGCGCAATAACTTTGGCAGGGGACCAATGTCCCATGGTTCCAAAAACCATAGAGCCCCTGGTTCCATTGGAGCGGGTACAACCCCTGGTCGTGTTTATCCTGGTAAAAGGATGGCAGGAAGATTGGGAGGTAGTCGCGTCACCGTTCGTAAACTGACCGTGGTGAAAGTAGATGCGGAACGTAACCTGATATTAATCAAGGGAGCAATTCCTGGCAAACCCGGTGGCTTAGTCAACGTAGTGCCCACGACTAAAGTTGGTAACAAATAGTTTTAGTTGATTAGCTGTCAGTAAAACTGACAACTGACTACTAACAAAGGACAAAAAAATGGTTGAGAGTACAGTTAAGAACTGGCAAGGAGAAGAGGTTGGTCAAACCAGCTTCGAGTTGCGAGTTGCCAAGGAAGAGACAGCGTCCCACATAGTGCACCGGGCCCTAGTTAGACAAATGACCAATTCTCGCCAAGGTACAGCCAGCACCAAAACCCGTGCAGAAGTGCGAGGAGGCGGTCGCAAACCTTGGAGACAGAAAGGTACTGGTCGCGCCCGAGCAGGTTCTATTCGTTCACCATTATGGCGTGGCGGTGGTGTGATCTTCGGACCAAAACCGAGGGATTTTAACATCAAGCTTAATCGTAAAGAGAGACGTTTAGCACTGCGCACAGCTTTTGTTAGCCGTAGAGAAGATTTGATAGTTGTAGAAGAGTTTACAGACCAACTACAACGTCCTAAGAGTAAGGAATTGGTGGCAGCACTAGCTCGTTGGGGAGCAACAGCGGATCAAAAAACCTTACTAATTTTGTCAGAAATTGGGCAAAACACGGAGACTATCAGTCTTTCAGCCCGTAATGTGGAAAACATTAAGGTGATTGCGGCTGACCAGTTAAACGTATTTGACTTGTTGCACGCTGACAAGATTGTAGTTACATCTTCAGCATTAACCAAAATTCAAGAGGTGTACAGTGCCTAAACTTGAACCCCGCAACCTACCAGACTTAGTGCGACATCCCATCCTGACGGAAAAAGCCACCATCATGATGGAGCAGAACAAATATACATTTGAGGTCACTCCTAAGTCTACTAAGACCCAGATTAAAGCAGCCATTGAAGATTTGTTTCAGGTTAAAGTCGTTAAAGTAAATACTGCCCTACAACCCAGGAAAAAGCGTCGTGTTGGGAAGTTTACTGGCTTTAAACCTCAGTACAAAAAAGCTGTGGTGACTGTTGCATCTGGGGATGAAGTAAAAATCAGACAAGTTCTGTTCCCAGACGTTTAAGAATTTGAGATTGGATTTGAAGCTGAGTAAGTTACGTCTAATATCTAATAGATGTACTAGATATATTTAAGCAGCAATTAAAAATCCCCATCCAACTCAAAAGCCTCCCATACTAAAATCCAAAATCCAAAATCGTTTATGGGTACTCGTTCCTATCGCCCTTACACCCCTAGCACTCGCCAAGTCACTATTTCAGACTTTGCGGAGATCACAAAAACCGAACCTGAAAAATCACTGACTGAATCAGTGCATAGACCCAAAGGTCGGAATAATCAAGGGCGGATAACTAGCCGTCGTCGGGGGGGCGGACACAAACAACTATACCGGATTATCGACTTTAAAAGAGATAAGCGGGATATAACCGCCACAGTTATAGCAGTTGAATATGATCCTAACCGGAATGCGCGGATTGCCCTAGTAGAATACGAAGACGGCGAGAAGCGGTATATATTACATCCCAATGGCTTGAAGGTGGGAGCAAAGATCACTGCTGGGCCCCAAGCACCTTTTGAAGACGGTAATGCCCTACCCCTAAGTAATATTCCCTTGGGTACTAACGTACACAATGTGGAAATGACACCAGGAAAAGGTGGGCAAATAGTGCGTGCAGCTGGAGCAACAGCCCAGTTGATGGCAAAAGAAGGTAACTATGTCACCTTAAAGCTGCCATCCGGGGAAGTGAGAATGGTGCGCCGGGAATGCTACGCCACCATTGGCCAGGTGGGCAATACGGATGCCAGAAACCTGAGCGCAGGAAAAGCTGGTAGAAATCGCTGGAAAGGTCGTCGTCCCAAGGTCAGAGGTAGTGTGATGAACCCTGTAGATCACCCCCATGGTGGTGGAGAGGGTAGGGCACCTATTGGTAGATCGGGTCCGGTTACCCCTTGGGGTAAACCAGCTCTGGGTGCTAAAACCAGAAAGCGTAAAAAAGCTAGTAGTAAATTGATTGTACGTCGTCGTCGTAAGTCTTCTAAACGGGGACGTGGCGGTCGTCAGTCTTAGGATGTAAATCCAACAAATCCAAAATCTGAGATTGAACTATGGGTCGTTCTTTAAAAAAGGGTCCTTTTGTCGCTGATCACTTACTCAGCAAGATTGAAAAGCTCAACGCCAATAATGAAAAGCAAGTTATTAAGACTTGGTCGAGGGCTTCTACAATTCTGCCACTTATGGTAGGTCATACTATTGCAGTTCACAACGGTAAACAACATGTGCCAGTGTTTGTGAATGAGCAAATGGTGGGACACAAGTTGGGAGAATTTGCTCCCACTCGTAGCTACAGGGGCCACGGAAAAACTGACAAAAAATCGGGGAGATAGTTATGTCATTAGTCATTGGCCCCAAAAATAGCTGGTGACAAGTGGCCCTAAACGGAGTGAATTATGGCAACGTATACTACAGAAGTTAAAGCGATCGCTCGATACATCCGCGTTTCTCCCTATAAAGTGCGGCGGGTGTTAGATCAAATTCGGGGGCTATCTTATCGGGAGGCACTAATTATCCTGGAATTTATGCCTTATCGTGCTTGTGAACCAGTGTTAAAGGTATTAAGAAGTGCCGCTGCGAATGCTGAACATAACGCTGGATTAGACAGGGCGAGTCTAGTAATCACCCAAGCCTATGCGGATCAAGGTCCAGTCCTGAAAAGATTCCAGCCTAGAGCCCAGGGGAGAGCTTACCAGATTCGTAAACCGACCTGTCATATTACTGTTGCTGTGGGAGAAGCTGCTCAATGAGTCAGATAAGGTTACAACCACAGCTACAAATAATTGGGTTGTGTGAGTACAGTCAGAAATTTTAGAGGAAGCATTTGTGGGACAGAAAATTCATCCAGTCGGGTTTCGTCTGGGTATAACACAAGAACATCAATCCCTTTGGTTCGCAGTTCCCGGTCGCTATCCGGAACTGCTGCAGGAAGACCACAAACTCCGTCAGTACATAGAACAAAAGCTGGGTAGAAACGCTCAAAATAATGCTGGTCTCTCGGAGATCCACATTGAGCGTAAAGCTGACCAAGTTGATTTAGAGCTGCGGACGGCCAGACCCGGTGTGGTTGTAGGCCGGGGTGGACAGGGTATAGAAGCCCTGCGTACTGGACTCCAGCAATTGTTGGGCAGTCACCGACAAGTGCGCATCAACGTTGTAGAAGTGCAAAAAGTAGATGCGGATGCCTATTTAATTGCTGAATATATTGCTCAACAGCTGGAAAGACGCGTTTCTTTTCGTCGCGTAGTTCGCCAGGCGATTCAAAGGGCCCAAAGAGCAGGAGTACAGGGAATCAAAGTGCAGGTGAGTGGTCGTCTCAACGGTGCGGAAATTGCTCGGACTGAATGGACTCGTGAAGGCAGAGTACCGTTACATACCCTACGGGCTGATATCGACTATTCCTATTGTACAGCTCAAACGGTTTACGGGATTTTGGGTATTAAGGTTTGGGTGTTCAAGGGAGAGATTATTCCCGGACAAGAAGACATTGTCTCCCAACCAGTGACCAGAGAGCGTGAACCCCGTCGTCGTCAACAACAACGCCGTCGCCAGCAATTTGAAGACCGGTCAAATGAAGCGTAATTAGGTGACTAGAACAAAACCAGTCGCAACCAATTACCAACTACCAATCGACAAACCATGTTAAGTCCTAGAAGAACGAAATTCCGCAAACAACAACGCGGACGCATGGAGGGTCTAGCACACCGTGGTAGCACCCTGAATTTTGGGGATTTTGCCCTGCAAGCCCAAGAACCATGTTGGATCACCTCTCGCCAAATAGAAGCCTCCCGTCGGGCAATGACTCGTTATATTCGCCGGGGTGGTAAAATCTGGATTCGCATCTTCCCAGATAAACCTGTTACCATGCGTCCCGCAGAAACCCGGATGGGTTCTGGTAAGGGTAATCCGGAATTTTGGGTGGCGGTGGTCAAACCAGGTCGGATTCTGTTTGAAATCGCTGGTGTGTCTGAAGAAATAGCTCGTGAAGCTATGCGCTTGGCCGCTTATAAGTTGCCAATTAAAACCAAGTTTATTGTTCGCTCTCAACCACAGGAGCAGGAGTAGGTTATGCCTCTTCCCAAGATTTCAGAAGCTCGAGAATTAAGTGATGAAAAACTAGCTGAGGAAATAGTGAGTTTGAAAAAACGACTATTTCAACTGCGATTACAAAAGGCTACTAGACAGTTGGAAAAACCCCACCAGTTTAAACATGCCCGCCAGCGTTTAGCTCAATTACTAACAGTAGAGACAGAGCGTAAACAGGCAAGTAGTCAACCGACCCAAGAAAGCAACTAGAAGATTATGGCAATCAAAGAACGAGTTGGCTTGGTAGTTAGCGATAAAATGCAAAAAACTGTGGTGGTCGCCGTGGAAAACCGGTCTTCTCACCCTAAGTATGGTAAAACCGTGGTTAAAACCCGGCGCTATAAGGTTCATGATGCGGAAAACAGCTGCAAAGTGGGCGATCGCGTTCGTATTCAGGAAACTAGACCCCTGAGCAAAACCAAGCGTTGGCAAGTGACGGAAATCCTCAATGTCAAGGCTTGATGAATGGTTGTTGTTTAGGTTGTTATTTGATTAACAACTTTTATCGGGAGATTAATTGTGATTCAACCCCAAACCTACCTCAATGTTGCCGATAACAGCGGTGCCCGCAAACTAATGTGCATAAGGGTACTGGGTGCTGGCAATCGCCGTTATGGTGGCGTGGGCGATAGAATTATCGCCGTTGTTAAGGATGCCCAACCCAATATGGCTGTGAAAAAGTCTGATGTGGTGGAAGCGGTAATAGTTCGTACTAAAAAGAGCATTAACCGTGACAGTGGCATGAGTATTCGCTTTGATGATAATGCAGCAGTAATTATCAACAAAGAAGGTAATCCCAAAGGTACACGGGTATTTGGACCGGTAGCTCGGGAATTACGGGATAAAAACTTTACAAAAATAGTTTCTCTTGCTCCGGAGGTGCTGTAATGGCCAAGGTAAAACCCAAGGTATTCCATAAAATGCACGTCAAAACCGGTGATACTGTGCAAGTGATTGCTGGCAAGGATAAGGGTAAAGTAGGCGAGGTGATTAAAGCATTACCTCAAGACAGCAGGGTGATTGTTAAGGGTGTTAACATCAAGACCAAGCACGTTAAACCTCAACAGGAAGGCGAATCTGGTCGGATTGTAAGCCAAGAGTATCCCATTCACAGCTCTAATGTGATGCTCTATTCTACTAAGCAAAACATTGCTAGTCGTGTCTGTTACACTTTTACCGAAGACGGCAAAAAAGTGCGCATGCTGAAGAAAACAGGTGAGATTTTGGATAAGTAGGTGAATGGCAACAACTAGACTCAAAACTTTATATGGCCAAACAATTGTCCCCAAACTAACCCAACAGTTTCAGTATACTAATGTGCATCAAGTACCTAAAGTGCTGAAAGTTACTGTTAACCGAGGTTTGGGGGAGGCGGCTCAAAATGCTAAGGCCTTAGAAGCGTCTTTAAGTGAAATTGCTCTAATTACTGGTCAAAAGCCAGTGGTGACCAGAGCAAAAAAGGCGATCGCTGGCTTTAAAATTCGTCAAGGCATGCCCGTGGGCATTATGGTGACTCTCCGAGGCGAGCGGATGTATGCTTTCTTAGATCGGTTGATTAGTTTGGCCCTACCCAGAATCCGGGATTTTCGCGGGGTTAGTGCCAAGAGCTTCGACGGTCGAGGTAACTACACCCTAGGGGTGAGAGAACAACTAATCTTTCCAGAAATCGAGTACGACAGGATCGATCAAATCCGTGGTTTAGATATTTCAATTATCACCACAGCCAAAACCGACGAAGAAGGTCGTGCTTTGCTTAAAGAAATGGGAATGCCCTTTCGGGATCAATAAGTTCATCTAAAGAGGGAACGATGGCCGCTAACGACACAATTGCAGATATGCTGACGCGCATCCGCAATGCTAACCTGGCAAGGCATCAAACAACGGAAGTGCCAGCAACAAAAATGACTCGTAGTATTGCTAAGGTTCTACAGCAAGAAGGGTTTATTTCCGAGTACACTGAAGCGGGAGAAGGGGTAAAACGTAACCTAGTTATTTCCCTGAAATACAAAGGTAAAAGTCGTCAACCTCTAATCACGACTCTAAAACGTGTAAGTAAACCTGGGTTGCGAGTTTATTCCAACAAAAAGGAACTGCCAAGAGTCCTAGGTGGTATTGGGATCGCGATTATTTCCACCTCTAGTGGAATTATGACTGACCGGGAAGCGCGTCGCCAGAACCTGGGTGGTGAAGTGCTTTGCTACGTTTGGTAAAAATAAGCTCAGGAGTTCGGGAGTAGGGCAACCCAGGCTAATTCCAGATGACTCATACTCACAACTCATAACTGACAAAGGACAAAATTCATGTCTCGTATTGGTAAACGTCCAATTACTATTCCCGCCAAAGTACAGGTGGCAATAGATGGTACAAAGGTGGTGGTTAAGGGTCCCAAGGGGGAGCTTTCCCGTGATCTACCCGCCCACGTCACAGTTTCTCAATCTGGAGAAACATTGTTAGTCACCAGACGTGATGATACACGCACTTCCCGACAAATGCACGGTTTAAGCCGGACTTTGGTAGCCAATATGGTGGAGGGAGTTTCCCAAGGTTTTCAACGCCGGTTGGAAATTCAAGGGGTAGGCTATCGGGCTCAGGTGCAGGGTGCCAATCTGGTATTGAATATTGGTTATAGCCACCAGGTGCAAATCGAACCACCAGCGGGAGTTCAATTTGTTGTTGAAAATAACACTAATGTCATTGTTAGTGGTTATGACAAAGAGGTGGTGGGTAACACGGCAGCTAAAATTCGTGCTGTTCGTCCCCCGGAACCATATAAAGGTAAAGGTATTCGTTATGCCGGTGAAGTGGTAAGACGTAAAGCCGGTAAGACTGGTGGTAAAGGTAAGAAGTAAACATGAAACTTACTCGTAGAGAATCAAAACAACGTCGCCATAGGCGGGTACGTGGTAAAGTTAACGGTTCCCCAGAACGTCCACGTCTATCAGTGTTTCGCTCTAATGAGCACATTTATGCTCAAATTATTGACGATACACAACATTGCACACTAGTAGCAGCATCAACAGTAGACCCTCAATTGAGGTCTGATTTGGCCTCTGGTGCTAACTGTGATGCTTCAGCCCAAGTTGGTAAGTTAATAGCAGCGCGCTCCTTAGAAAAGGGTATTACTAAGGTCGTATTTGATCGAGGTGGTAATCTTTATCATGGTCGTATTCAGGCTTTAGCTGAGGCAGCACGGGAAGCAGGTTTGGATTTCTAAAGTTTTCTGTGGGGAAAAAGTCCCAACTGACAACTGACAACTGACGTTGAGAGAAAAGTGATTATGGCAACGGGTCGTCGTAAGGCAAGTAAAGCGAAAAAAGAAGAAACCAACTGGCAAGAACGGGTGATTCAAATCCGTCGTGTCAGTAAGGTGGTCAAAGGTGGTAAAAAACTCAGCTTCCGGGCAATTGTCATCGTTGGCAACGAACGTGGTCAGGTGGGTGTGGGAGTTGGTAAGGCTTCCGATGTGATCGGAGCGGTGAAAAAGGGTGTCGCAGATGGCAAAAAGCATCTGATTGAAATTCCCATCACTAAGTCTAACTCTATTCCCCATCCCATTGATGGTGTTGGTGGTGGAGCTAAGGTGATTATGCGCCCAGCTGCACCAGGTACTGGTGTAATCGCCGGTGGTGCAGTTAGAACTGTATTGGAATTAGCTGGAGTACGTAATGTTCTGGCTAAACAACTAGGTTCTAATAATCCTTTAAATAACGCTAGAGCTGCTGTTAATGCTTTATCTACACTGCGAACATTTGCTGAAGTCGCTGAAGATCGGGGCATTGCAGTAGAGAATCTCTATATTTAATCATGCTTTATGCGGGATTTTCTAAAGAAAATCCATAGCAAAACCAGAGGATCAATACTAAATCTAAACACCCAAATCAACATGAGACTGAACGATGTTAAGCCTCAAAAGGGCTCTAAAAAACGCCGTAAGCGTGTAGGTAGAGGTATTTCTGCCGGTCAAGGCGCTAGTGCGGGTCTGGGGATGCGGGGTCAAAAGTCCCGCTCTGGTAGCAGCACTAGACCAGGTTTTGAAGGGGGTCAACAACCTCTTTACCGTCGAATACCCAAGCTCAAAGGTTTTCCTGTAGTCAATCGTCGGGTTTACACTACGATAAATGTAGAGAAGTTGGCTTCCCTACCTGCTAACTCGGAAGTAAATCTGGCCTCTTTAAAAGAGGCAGGTATTCTTACCTCCGTTAAAGGACCTTTAAAAGTATTGGGTAATGGGGAATTGGGTGTTCCACTCAAGGTGCAAGCTGCTGCTTTCACCGGTCAAGCTCGGAGCAAAATTGAGGCTGCTGGTGGTAGTTGTGAGGTTTTAAGCTGAAGACATGCTAGTCAACTAGCTGCCCCGGTTCACTATCAAGGTAAGACTTTATGATCAGTCGAGACAAAGCCCCAACGGCTCAAGAAACTTTTATGCAAATGGCGCAAGCAGCTGGACTGAGAGGAAGGCTGCTTGTCACGGTCGGGATTCTAATTTTGGTGCGATTGGGCATCTTTTTGCCAGTTCCCGGAATTAACCGCGAAAGATTTGCAGAGGCCATATCTGGAAATAATGCCATTTTCGGTTTGTTGGATATATTTTCGGGAAGGGGACTATCCACCTTGGGTGTTTTTGCCTTGGGTATTCTTCCCTTCATCAATGCGTCTATTATTATCCAATTGTTGACTGCTGCTATTCCTTCTTTAGAAAATTTACAGAAAAATGAAGGAGAAGCAGGAAGGCGGAAAATATCTCAGATTACCCGATACGTGTCTTTGGGTTGGGGAATTCTTCAGAGTACGGCTTTTTCAGCTTTATTCCTACAGCAGTTTGCCCTCAATCCAGGCCCCATTTTTGTGGCGGAAACCGCAATAGCCTTGACTGCTGGTTCCATGTTTGTTATGTGGGCATCCGAGTTGATTACGGAGCGGGGGATTGGTAATGGTGCATCTTTGTTGATTTTTGTCAATATTGTGGCTTCCTTACCTAAGTCCCTGGGTGACACTATTGACTTGGTGCAGGTCGGTGGTAGGGAAATTGTGGGACGGGTGATTGTTTTGGTGTTGGTGTTTGTAGCCACCATTATTGGTATTGTGTTCGTCCAGGAAGGTATACGCCGAATTCCAATTATTTCTGCACGTCGTCAAGTAGGTCGGCGAGTCCTGGCAGAACAAAGAAGTTTTCTGCCCTTACGTTTGAATCAGGGCGGTGTCATGCCGATTATTTTTGCCGCTGCCATTCTCAGTTTGCCTTTACTAATTGCTAACTTCACTAAGAATGTTGAATTGGCAAATATAGTTAACACCTATTTGAGTCCTAGCGGATCTAGTTCTTGGGTGTATGCTTTGGTGTACATGGTTTCTATTATCTTCTTTAGCTATTTCTACTCTTCCTTGATTCTCAACCCGGTAGATGTAGCTCAAAACTTGAAGAAAATGGGTTCTAGTATTCCTGGAATTAGACCTGGCAAAGCTACTAGTGAGTATATTGAGCGGGTCAGCAACCGCTTAACTTTTTTAGGAGCTATGTTTTTAGGACTGGTGGCCATTATTCCTACCGCTGTGGAAAGCACTTTAAATGTACCAACTTTTAGAGGTTTGGGAGCCACTTCCTTGTTGATTTTAGTGGGTGTGGCCATTGATACGGCAAGGCAAATCCAGACTTACGTTATCTCTCAACGCTATGAAGGAATGGTGAAACAATAGTGACGCGATTAATCTTCTTGGGACCACCAGGTGCAGGTAAGGGAACTCAAGCCAAGGTTTTGGCTGATTTTTTGCAGGTTCCTCACATTTCCACTGGGGACATCTTACGTCAAGCTATTACTGACCAAACAGCTCTAGGTGTGAAAGCTCAGGAGTATATGGATAAGGGTGATTTAGTCCCTGACCAGCTGGTGCAAGATATGGTGGAAGAAAGACTGCAAAAATCGGATGCCCAAAAAGGCTGGATTCTTGATGGTTTCCCCCGCACAGTATCTCAGGCAGTTTTCTTGGGCAATCTTTTAGACCAGATCCAGGGTGATTCAGAAAGGGTGGTTAATCTCGATGCACCCGATGAGATTGTCGTCTCTCGCTTGTTAGGAAGGGGTAGAAAAGATGACTCGGAGGATGTTATTCGCCATAGACTAAATGTTTACAGGCGAGACACTGCTCCCCTAATTCAGTATTATGGCGATCGCCAGAAGCTCTTGACTGTTAATGGTAACCAATCCCAAGAAGAAGTCACCAGCGCCTTAAAAATGGCTATCACTGTTTTAAGGAAATGACCCCAGTTTCTAATCTATTTTCCTTCTTCCCTTTTAGCTAAGATATATTAATAAGCTGTTGATATATTCCACATTGGTTCCTTGTCAAGATTGCATTTGTCCTGGAACGAATAATTACCGAGTTGAGGAAAAACCTTGTCTAAACAAGACTTGATTGAAATGGAAGGGACTGTAACCGAATCATTGCCCAACGCTATGTTTCGAGTTGACCTAGATAACGGGTTTAATGTCCTGGCACACATTTCTGGGAAAATCCGCCGTAATTATATCAAAATTTTGCCGGGGGACCGGGTCAAGGTGGAGCTGACCCCCTATGACTTAACTAAGGGTCGTATTACCTACCGACTACGGAAGAAGTAAGACCAGCAATCTTAATCATAAAATCTGCGGATTTTCCCTTCGTAGTGACTGAAATAATTTTTCGGGAAATGTTATAATTTACCATTTGGAGTTCAACAAAAAGGGCATGAAAGTTAGAGCCTCAGTCAAGAAAATCTGTGATAAGTGTAACGTGATTAAACGTCGTGGTCGCGTTATGGTTATTTGTGAAAACCCTAAACACAAGCAACGGCAAGGCTAAAACTGTCAATGAAATTTGCAGTTTCAGTACGCTGACAAAGAAAATGACCAAAAAAAGAGGGAGAGATTAATTGTGGCACGGATTGCAGGAGTAGACCTACCGCGTGATAAACGCGTAGAGATCGGTCTAACTTACATATATGGGATTGGACTGAGAAGGTCGCAGGATATTTTAGCGGCCACAGATGTAAACCCAGATACCCGGGTTAAGGACTTGACTGATGCTGATTTAGCGGCTTTAAGAGCTGAGATAGAAAGCAACTATCAAGTGGAAGGGGATCTGAGACGTTTAGAGGCCATGAATATCAAGCGTCTAGTTGATATAGGCTGTTATCGTGGTCGTCGTCATCGTATGGGTCTACCTGTGAGGGGTCAAAGAACCCGTACCAATGCCAGAACCAGACGCGGTAGAAGACAAACAGTGGCTGGTAAGAAAAAGGCCCCTGGTAAATAAGTGAACAAGTTTTAGTCTAAATTCAGCTAAATTCAGCAAACAAACATGGCAAGACAACCAACCAAAAAAACCGGGAGTAAAAAGCAGAAGAAGAATGTACCTAATGGCGTTGCCTACATTCAATCTACTTTCAACAATAGCATTGTCACCATTACGGACCAAAATGGAGATGTAATCTCCTGGGCCAGTGCTGGTTCCAGTGGATTTAAGGGGGCAAAAAAAGGTACTCCCTTTGCCGCCCAAACCGCAGCTGAAAGCGCCGGTCGTCGCGCTATTGACCAGGGAATGCGTCAAATTCAGGTGATGGTTAGTGGACCAGGAGCAGGAAGGGAAACGGCAATCCGAGCTTTACAAGGGGCAGGATTAGAAATTACCCTGATTCGCGATGTTACTCCTATTCCTCATAATGGCTGTCGTCCACCTAAACGCCGTCGGGTGTAAATATGGTGTAAATATCTAGCTTTGGTATTAATGGTCAACAGGATTCCCCCTTGATGGGCTTTCCTCAAGGGGAGCGGAAAACTCTAGATAACCAATTGGGAAGGTTAAACTTTTATCACTGGAAAGATTGGTTAAAGATTGGTTTAAATTATGGCACTTTGATCCACCAAAATCACAGATCAAGGCATAAAGTTAATTCGAGGGGCAAATTTTTGCCAGCAGCACCTTAAAGGGGAGGCTACTCCGTGGCGCAGTTTCAAATTGAATGTGTAGAGTCTAGTACCGAGGAAAGTCGTAATCATTATGGTAAGTTCGTCCTAGAACCCCTGGAAAGGGGTCAGGGAACGACGGTAGGTAATGCGTTACGACGGGTTTTGTTATCTAATTTAGAGGGAACAGCAGTTACTGCAGTAAGAATAGCTGGTGTTACCCATGAGTTTGCCACAGTTCCCGGTGTGCGGGAAGATGTGATGGAAATCATCATGCGGATGAAAGAGGTGATTCTTAAAAGCTATTCCCATCAACCGCAAATAGGAAGGTTGCTGGTTACCGGTCCCACAACGGTTACCGCAGCCCATTTTGATTTGCCTGGTGAAGTAGAGGTGATTGATCCTACCCAGTATGTAGCTACTTTAGCAGAGGGCGGCAAACTGGAAATGGAGTTTCGCATTGAAAGGGGTAAGGGCTATCGCACTGTAGAAAAGGGAAGAGAAGAGGCCACATCCCTGGACTTTTTGCAGATTGACTCAGTATTTATGCCAGTGCGAAAAGTTAATTATAGCGTGGAAGAATCCCGTGGTGATGGTAGCTTAAAAGATCGGCTTTTGTTGGAAGTTTGGACTAATGGGAGTATTTCACCCCAGGAGGCCCTGTCTTCATCTGCGGCAATTCTGGTAGAATTATTTAACCCTCTTAAGGATATCTCCTTGGAGCCTACGGACATGGGCTTGGATATGCCAGATGATCCCACTGCCCAAATTCCTATTGAGGAGTTACAGCTATCTGTTCGTGCTTACAACTGCCTGAAACGCGCTCAAGTTAATTCTGTAGCAGATTTGTTGGATTATACCCAAGAGGATTTGTTAGAAATCAAGAACTTTGGTCAAAAATCGGCAGAAGAAGTGGTGGAAGCCTTACAGCGTCGTCTAGGTATTACTTTACCACAGGAAAGAAGTTCTAAACAAAGCTAGTCCGATTGTTTTTCATACTAATAGGTCCCTATTATGCGTCACCGTTGTAAAGTAAAAAAACTTGGTAAACCAGCAGATCAGCGTCGTGCTTTATTGCGATCGCTGACTACGGAGCTTATACGTCATGGTCGTATTACTACCACTCTAGTTCGTGCTAAGGTAGTACGCAGTGAAGCTGAAAAAATGATAACTTTGGCAAAGGATGGATCTTTATCAGCTCGTAGAGAGGCATTGGGTTATATCTACGATAAGTCCCTAGTCAAGTCATTGTTTGAGCAAGCACCAGATAGGTATGGTAATCGTCAAGGTGGTTACACCCGTATTTTGCATACTGTGCCCCGTCGGGGCGATCATGCCGAAATGGCGATTATTGAACTAGTGTAGGGAATAGGGAACCCCAACCCATCCAACCCATGATGTCAGATAGCCGCCAGTCCACCCCAACTTACCGAGTTGCCTTAGTTATTCAGTATCTAGGTACTAACTTCCATGGGTGGCAACGGCAAAAAGCCCAACGTACAGTCCAAGAAGAAATAGAAACAGCTATAGCCAGTGTTCTAGGGTATCATGTAACACTACATGGTGCGGGAAGGACTGATGCCGGGGTTCATGCAGCTGCTCAGGTTGCCCATTTTAATGCTACAGGGCATATACCGGCGCACAAGTGGGCAACCGTTTTGAACAGTTACTTACCCCCGGATATACTAATCAGGGCTTCTGCTGGTGTAAAAGAAAGTTGGCACGCTCGATTTAGTGCAACGTACCGACGATATAGATATACAATCTATACTGAAGCTCTACCAAACTTGTTTGTGAGTCCGTTTAGTTGGCATTACTATTATGCTCCCCTGGAAGAAAAGTTGATGCAAGCGGCTTTAACTCCCCTTGTGGGAAAACACCACCTAGCAGCTTTTCACCGTGCTGGATCAGCGCGATCGCATTCCTGGGTAGAAATACAAGCTGTAGAATGTGGTCGTCAGGGTTCATTAGTGCATATAGAGATTCAAGCCAATGGATTTTTGTATGGCATGGTAAGGTTATTAGTGGGGATGTTAGTGCAGGTAGGAAGCAAACAGAAGTCCCTAGAGGATTTCACAAACATTTGGCAAACAGAAGACCGAGAAAAAGTGAAATATGCAGCACCACCTCAAGGTCTATGCTTACTAAGGGTTGGATATAGTGACTTTCCGTTTTCCCAGGAAATTTGGTATGAAACTCAACCCTATTTAGTATTTGGTCATCGGACCGATGACGAATCAATTAAACCCGACAAAGGAAAAAATAATGAGTAGTAAAACTTATCTTCCTCCAGAGGAAGAGATTAAACGTGACTGGTATGTAGTAGATGCCGCAGACAAGCGTCTGGGTAGGCTAGCAAGTGAAATTGCCATGGTTCTCCGGGGTAAAAGAAAAGCTGAATATACGCCCCATTTGGACACAGGAGACTTTGTGGTAGTAATCAATGCGGAAAAAGTAGTAGTTACGGGCAAAAAACAGAGTCAAAAACTTTACCGTAGGCATTCCGGTCGTCCCGGGGGGATGAAAACAGAAACCTTTGCTAAATTGCAACAGCGCCTACCAGAAAGAATAGTCGAGCATGCTGTAAAAGGTATGTTACCTAAAAATAGCTTAGGTAGACAGTTATTCACCAAACTGAAAGTTTATAGTGGTGCGACCCATCCTCACACAGCACAAAAACCTAAAGAACTAATTATTAACACTATTCCCGGAGAAAACTAATCATGGCAACAGTAGCAGAAACTAATAGTGGTCGTGCCCTGTATTGGGGCACGGGTCGACGTAAGTCCGCAGTTGCGCAGGTACGTCTAGTGCCTGGAGAGGGTAAATTTGTGGTCAATGGCAAAGAAGGGGAATTGTACTTCCAATACAATCCCAACTACTTAGGAGTCATTAAAGCTCCTTTAGAAACTTTAGGGTTGGAAAACGAGTACGACATTTTAGTAAAAGCCAAAGGTGGCGGTCTAACTGGACAAGCGGACTCAATTCGTTTGGGTGTAGCTCGTGCTCTATGTCAATTGGATCCGGACAATCGTTCACCCTTAAAAATTGAGGGCTATTTAACTCGGGATCCACGAGCTAAAGAGCGGAAGAAATACGGATTACATAAAGCTCGAAAAGCTCCTCAATACTCAAAACGATAGTTGACGGAAAAGCTGTCGAGTTGCAAAGCTATAAAAGCTATAATTTTGATAAACACCAAAAAAGGAAAAATGGCTAAACCTGATATTCATCCCCAGTGGTATCCAGAAGCTAAAGTCTATTGTAATGGTCAGGTTGTGATGACCATCGGTTCAACCAAACCCGAATTACACGTAGATGTTTGGTCTGGAAACCATCCCTACTACACTGGTACTCAGAAAATTATTGATGCTGAGGGTCGTGTGGAACGCTTTCTTCGTAAGTATGGCATGTCTAGCGAGCAAGGTAACAAAAAGAAAAAGTAGCTGGTTGGCTGTAGCTTGTACTACAGGGGCCCTGCAGTTGTGCGCAGGGTCACTTGTTGTTTTTACCTTGGGCCAACTTGTGATTTTTTAGGAGCTTGTTTACTAGTTATGGCTGAATTATATTTGTTGGAGAAACTCAAATCTGTTGAACAAACCTTTCACGAATTAACTCGTCGCTTAGCCGATCCGGACACGGCAAAAAGTCCTGATGAGTACCAGAAAATTGCCAAGTCCCGTTCCTCTTTAGAAGAGGTAGTAATTGCCTACGAAACATGGAAAAACTCTCAAGAGGAGTTAGTTGGAGCACGGCAGATACTAAAAGAGTCTAATGGAGATCCGGAGTTGCATGAAATGGCAACCATGGAAGTAAAAGACTTGGAAAACAAGATAGAACATTTAGAAGAGCAGTTAAAAATATTACTACTGCCCCGTGATCCTAACGATGAGAAAAACATCATGTTGGAAATCCGCGCTGGTACTGGTGGAGATGAAGCTAGTATTTGGGCTGGAGATTTGCTGCGCATGTATTCCCGTTATGCTGACACCCAGGGTTGGAGGGTGAAACTAGTTAGCGAATCTCCAGGAGAGATGGGTGGATTTAAAGAAGTAATTCTAGAAATTCAAGGTGATAGCGTTTATAGCAAGTTAAAGTTTGAAGCGGGAGTCCATCGTGTTCAGCGGGTTCCAGCAACGGAGGCGGGTGGTAGAGTTCACACTTCCACAGCTACAGTGGCGATTATGCCCGAAGTTGATGATGTGGAAGTACATATTGACCCAAAAGATATTGAAATGACTACCGCCCGTTCTGGTGGTGCTGGTGGGCAAAACGTCAACAAAGTGGAAACAGCAGTTGATTTGTTTCACAAACCAACTGGTATACGCATTTTCTGCACCGAAGAGCGCAGTCAGCTACAGAATAAAGAACGAGCAATGCAAATTCTTAGGGCCAAACTCTATGAAATCAAACTGCGGGAACAACAAGAAGCGGTGACTTCTATGAGGAGATCTCAAGTTGGTACTGGCTCTCGTTCAGAAAAGATCCGCACCTACAATTATAAGGATAGTCGAGCTACTGACCATCGTTTGGGGCAAAACTTCACCCTCAGTCCAGTTTTGGAAGGGGATTTGGAAACTTTAATTCAATCTTGTATTTCTCAAGATCAACAGGAACGTTTAGCAGAACTAGCTACTGCTAATAACTAGAGTTACCTAACTACAATTGCAGGTTGTGGAAATTATTGCTGCAATCTTTAGGGAGTAGTGCTATTATTCGGTTATTAAAAAAGTAAAGGGCAATTTTACTATGACCAAAGCACCTGTTAGTCCTGTGGTGCTAGTCATTTTAGACGGATGGGGCTATTGTGAGGATAAACGTGGAAACGCGATCGCAGCTGCTGAAACTCCCATTATGGACGGTTTATGGGCAGGTTATCCCCACACCCTCATCCGCACATCAGGAAAAGCCGTAGGGTTGCCAGAGGGTCAAATGGGCAATTCAGAAGTTGGTCATTTGAACATTGGCGCTGGAAGAGTGGTTCCCCAAGAACTGGTACGCATCTCTGATGCTGTAGAAGATGGTTCTCTAGCTACTAATTCCGCACTTCTCAACATTTGCCAAGAAGTGAAATCCCGAAATGGCAAGTTGCATCTAGTTGGCCTTTGTTCTAATGGAGGGGTACATTCTCATATTACCCATCTGTTAGGCTTGCTTGATTTTGCTAAATCACAGGAAGTTTCGGACGTATGTATTCACGCTATTATGGATGGGCGTGACACCCAACCAGTGGATGGAATCAAAACCATCCAACAATTGCAAAACTATATAGACCGTGTGGGAGTAGGAAGAATAACTACTATCAGTGGTCGATATTATGCTATGGACAGAGACCGTCGTTGGGACAGGGTTCAACTGGCCTACGATGTAATGACACAAGAGGGTGCTGGTAAAGGAAAAACAGCTGTAGAGGTTTTGCAGTCTCTATATGCTGAGGGGGTAACCGATGAGTTTATCCTTCCTGTGAGAATTGCTCCTGGTGCAATTAGTCCTGGTGATGGGGTGATATTCTTTAATTTTCGCCCAGACCGGGCCAGGGAATTGACTCAGGCTTTTGTCAGTCGTAATTTTGAGGGTTTTCCACGGGAGCAAATTACACCCCTGTCCTTTGTGACCTTTACCCAATATGATCCCGAGTTGCCTGTATCTGTAGCATTTGCCCCCCAGAACTTACAGAATATGTTGGGTGAGGTGATTGCTAATCATGGTCTCAAGCAGTTTCGCACTGCAGAAACTGAAAAGTATGCTCATGTCACCTATTTCTTTAATGGGGGATTAGAGTATGCTTATGAAGGTGAAGACAGAGCAATGGTAGCAAGTCCCCAGGTTCCTACATACGATAAGGAACCCCAAATGTCTGCTGACGCTGTGACAAGTTTGGCTATTTCCGCTATAGAGAAAAGAATTTATTCTTTAATAGTGATGAATTATGCCAACCCTGACATGGTAGGACATACGGGGAAAGTGGATGCTACCGTGGTGGCCATTCAAACTGTTGATCGATGTTTGGGCAAACTGGTAGAAAGCGTGGGTAGAGCAGGTGGCACATTGATCATTACAGCTGATCATGGCAATGCTGAGTATATGGTAGATGAAAATGGCAGTCCCTGGACAGCTCATACTACTAACCCAGTTCCCTTGATTTTAATCGAAGGAGAAAAGCTGAAAATACCAGGATATGGTGCAAATGTTGATTTGCGTAATGATGGCAAACTATCGGACATTGCTCCCACCATTCTGGATATTTTGAAACTACCTCAACCTCCAGAAATGACTGGTAAATCCCTCTTGAGAGCGCCCGAATATGATTTACAATTCCCTCGTAGACCTGTACAAGTGGGATTGTAAGTAAGTTATACTTTTTCGTATTTCCAAGTAATAGCGATTCCAGGTCGCAATAGGGATAAAACCTGCACTTGCAGGTTTTTATCACATCATAGTTATTTGGAGAACTTACAATTTTTGGTTAACGTCATTATTCAAGTTCAATTTCACACCATTTTCACATGAACATTAATAACATTCTACAAGGAATTTGGGCTTTTTCCGCTTTGGGTTTAATTGTTTTAGTCTTGCTACATAGTCCCAAGGGTGATGGTATTGGAGCTATTGGTGGACAAGCTCAACTTTTTAGCAGTACTAAAAGTGCTGAAAATACACTCAATCGTGTCACTTGGGCCCTGGCAGTAATTTTCCTGGGTTTAACAGTGGTTTTAAGTTCTAACTGGTTGCCAAAATAGCGTACAATTGGTAGGAATTCACCAGTTTCCAACCGATTCTCTCCCGAAATATGGCTTACTACATCTCTACCCGGTTTTTGGACAAAATAGCCCGCCCTTAAGTCTGGTAACTCTAGACACTCAGGAGAAAATTCGTCAGGTTTTATCCCAGGGTTATAAGATCACTGTGGAATACGTTGACAAAAGACGATTTTCTATGGGATCTTGGCAAACTTGTGGCAATTTACATATAAGTGATTATGCACAAGCAGTTTTCGCTTTGGAATCTTGTTTGTTGGAACACGCCGGTGAATATGTACGCTTGGTAGTTATTGATCCTAAATTGAAGCGTCGAGTAATAGAAACTATTATTCAGCGCCCCTAGAAAAAAATCCAGGTTGCTATGGTAATGCTGGTGTAGGTTATAGGCTGTACAAGACTCATGTAGCTTTTGGTAAAACCCCATGATAAAGCTTTTCTAAACTGGTTATATTGTCACTGAGAGTATATTTTTCCAAAACGCGTTTTCTTGCTTTTTGACCTAATAGGGCAGTTAACTCTGGATGATCTTGAAATAAGGGTAAAAGAGTTCTAATTTGAGAGCGCACGGATCTCGTACTGATTACAACACCTGCTCCCTTTTCTAAAACTTCCCCATCTGCACCCACATCAGTAGCAAGACATGCCAAACCGCAGGACATAGCTTCTAATAAAGATAGAGATAAGCCTTCGACTAAAGAAGGTAAAATAAATAAATCCGCACCTCTTAATATTTCTATACGGCGCTCCTCACTAGCAACGAAACCTAACCAGATAATACCATATTCGGAATCATAAAATGGCTCCAGTGAAGATCTCAAAGGACCATCGCCAACTATTAACAGCTTGCTAGTAAGTGACATGGTTGACTGTTTCCATGCTCTCAGTAGGGATTCGACGTTTTTTTCCGGTGCGATACGACCTTGATAAACAAATAGTCGTTCTGCATTAAATTCATCTTTTACCTTAGATTTACCAGGAGAGTATTTCACAGTATCTACCCCATTAGGGATAACAGCAATTTTTGCCTCCCTAACTCCCATTTTTACCAATAATTCTTTTTGAATTTGGGAAAATACAATCACCCGATGATAGTTGTCCAAAAAAGGAGCATATAACTGGTACGCTAGTAGTTGAGTACCGGAGATCAATTTAGCACCTTTACCCGCAAAAGGAGTATGGAAAGTGGCCACTAGGGGAATATCTAGTTCCTGACAAATTTCGGGTAAAACAAAGTCAAGGGTAGATAAGGTTAAGGAAGCATGAACTATTTGGGGTTGTATTTCCCGTAGCGCGTCTTTTAAAACTTTAGTTGCATTAAAAGCGGGAAGTGTGTAAACTTGCGACTTATAAATAAATGGTAAGGGAACTTCCTTAAAATTTGGCCAGTTATCAGGTTGAGATTCTTCCTGGGCAAAGTGTAAAAAACTTACATCATGTCCCCTGTCTAACAGACCATTTGTAATTTCCCTACTGTAAGTAACATTGCCACAAAAGGGTGATTTTTTTCCAATCCAGGCTATACGCATTCTTTATTTGGCTACGAAAAATTGAGAAATTATGTTGTAAACAATTGTAGCACAAAACTTAGTGGTTTTTGAGCTGTTAATTAACTTTTATCAACTAATGATTGCTTGAATTATACCAGGTAATTATTCCTCCGCCAAATACAATGACGGATAAAAGCAAAAAAACTGACCTTAACCCAATAAAATTCTCCGCTATACCAGCTAAAGCTAGAGGTAGGGTTAGAGCAATGTTAATCACGTTATTTTGCAGTCCAAACACTTTACCACGCATTTCTGCTGGGGTTTCGGTTTGAATAGTCGTTTGCATGGGAATACCGACCAAAGCCCCAAAAACACCTAGCAATGCTATAAATAGCAGTACGGGCCATAGTTGGTTTGTGAAGATAGCAAGACCAATCAAAGATCCCGACATTCCCAAGGAACCCCACAAACTCAACTGTCCATAAGTAAAACTGCGACCGAACTGTCCCACAATTGTAGCACCAGCAGCAATACCCACACCACCTGCGGCTAGTAAAAAACCAAATTGGGAGGCCTTTAAATTGGGGATAATTTCTGCCATGCGAACTGCTAAAACAGTAAGCGCTGCAAATACGGAAAATAATATGGTTAACTGTAGCATGGCATTTCTAATGCTGCGATTGGACTTGAGGTAGTTCAAACCATCCCACAAGTCAGATAAAAGATGGGGAAATTCTGTTTCTGGAGGATGAGGTTTTTCCTTAGTTTGAATTAGGAGTAAAATAATACCAGCAACACCATAACTACCGCCAACTAAAATTTCCTTGCCCAGTCCACCAGGACCACCGAATTTTGCCCAGAGACTATCAGCTAAAACTAAAACTGGTTCACCTACTGCAAAACCAATAATTACCGATGCCATCATTGTAGTTGTGTACAGGGAATTGGCGGAGAGTAAATATTGTTCTTCCACCACCAGAGGAATAGTGGCCTGTTCTGCAGGGGCAAAAAATTGGGTGAAGGTAGAAACTAAAAAGGTTACCAGTAAAATCATTAAAAAACCTACTGGCAAAGCGCCTATAGGATGCCAATCATGAGTTAACCAGATTAAAAAGGGAATGGCAATAACTAGAACACCACGCCAAATATTAGATGCTACTAGTACAGCTTTTTTTGACCAGCGGTCTACAAATACGCCAGCAACAGAACCAAACAAAACTGCGGGAATGGTAAAAATCATCATTAGGGCTGAAACCCAACCACTAATACTTTGACCCCTTTGTTGAAACTCACTGTTGATTAAGGCAATCATGAGAACTAGATATACTTTGTCCGCTAATTGACAAAAGATTTGTCCCCCCCAAAGTGCTAGAAAATTGCGATTTTTTAATACTGGGAAAAATCCTTCTTTTTCATGCTTATTACTAGCTTTTAGATCTGATCCAGAACCGTCTTTATCTTCTAGGTCTAGTTGTGGTGGTGTCTCTTCTAAAACTGCTTTTTCTTTTTCATGAATGGTCTCAACAGATCCATTAATAGGATTTACCTCCAGAGGAAGATCCGAGTTGGTGGGAGGTGATTTTGGTAAATCACTTGTCTTGGTTTTTTCCATGGAAAATCCCTTCACGGATCTTTGCTGGTGATTACCTTGGTATGATTTCACCCTATTCTTGAGTTTAACTTTGGGTGATAAGGGCTGGTTGTTTCTATCTAAATCAGACGATTGCATCATGGTTGGGAGCAAAATAGGAATCTATCAACGTAGCAGAGCGAATAGGAAAACCCAGGTGGTACTGAGTATAATGGCGCAAGATCTGCTCAACAGATAACCAGCTATCATCATAGGCTGAATCTATTTGTATTATCCCTGGTTGGGATAAATATTGGAGCATCATTAATTCTTTTGCTCCCAATCGACGGGAAATTTTTGGTAACTCTTGGTGGTGCAAAACCCTTTCAAAGTCATTTTCTGGGATTTTTGGCTCATGAAAGTTTTCCTGTTTTTTGAAGTTTTCCCAGGTTTGTAGGCAAATTGTTCCCCCCGCTGTTGTACTGAAACCAGCTTGCCATTTTGGATTGCTTAAATCCGGTATTAAGGGTTTTTGGGTTAAACAGCACACTTTGATCTGTGGGCTTATTCCAGCTAATTTTAACATATCAAAGACTCCCTTAGCTAAATGTGCTACTATGGCAATCTGGGGAATTGGGGGGAGGGAATCTAAGGTGTCCAGATGTTGATTTAATAGGTCATATAGCTCTACTTGGGTATGCTCCTCCAATGCTTGATGGAGGGCAATTTCTGCTAGGTATTGACTCGCTGCCAGTTTTCCTAAACTTTTGGTGAGTCCAGGATAGGTCTTGAGGGTCTGTGCTTGGTTAATCTTATAAAGGTTTGATGTTTGAGTAGGGTTAGATTTGCCAAGGGAAATCAACAATTCATTCACTGTGAATATTCCACTTCTACCATTTAGGCTGGATTGGTACTTTCTGGAACCAGGGGCGATCGCCTTAATTAGGCCCAACTCCCTGGTTAACACGGTGAGTATTTTATCCGACTCACCTAGAAACTGGCTTTTGAGATTGATTCCCCTTACGTGATAACTCCCGTTCATTAGTAATTACCCCTGTGATTTTTCTGTATCCAGGCGCTGATGGAGTAAGTCTATTCCACGAGATGTACCCAGTCTGGTTGCACCGGCCATAATTAGATCTATGGCGTCTTGGTGGGTACGAATTCCTCCAGAAGCTTTTATTCCCACCCTTTCTTTTGTTATTTGTTTTAAAAACTCCACGTCTTTCACTGTTGCTCCACCATTCCAACCCGTACTAGTTTTTAAAAATGCAGCACCCGCATCCATAGCTATTTCAGCAGCCACTTTTTTTTCTGTATCTGTCAGTAAACTGGTTTCTAAAATTACTTTGACTGGTTTCCCAGTTTCTTCGCAAATTGTGGCAATTTCTCGGTGTAATTGCTCAGTCTTGCCGATTTTTAACCAGCCTAAGTTAATCATTAAATCCAACTCCGTGGCACCATTTTCTACCGCCTCCTGTGCTTCATATAATTTGACTGTTGAGGTGGTCAACCCTGTGGGGAATCCAATTACAGTACATACTTGTGGCTTTTTGTTGTGTAATAGCTCCGCCGCTTGCTTAACATGGGATGGGTGAATACAAACTGCAGCAAAGTTAAATCTATACGCATCCTCACACCACTTTTCTACCTGGGGTTCTGTTGTGGTAGGTAAAAGCAGGGAGTGATCAATAAATGGGGCAATATCAATTTTTGGGTAGTCTGTTGTCATATCACGATTCTACCTCAATTTTGTGCCTAAGAACATCCTCGGCTTCTTTTGCAACTGCTTCTACTGAGTCAGTAGCCAACACTTCTAGAACTTTCCTAGCCTCTTTTCCACCTAAATTGGCTAAAGCATGAACTAAGCGATGACGTACTTGCCAATCTGGGTTTTCAGTATAGGGAGCTAGAATAGTTACTGCATCTGGGTTACCCAATTCACCTAGGGAACTAATGGCCGCACTTTGGACTAAACCATTATCTGATTCCAGAGCTTTTTTGAGCAAATCTACTCCCCTTGGATCTCCCAGGGATCCAAGGGTGGCAATTATGCTGAATTTTACTACCCATTCTGGGGTCTCATGGTAAAGCTTTTCTAAATCGGGAAAGGCTACTTGTAGTTTTAGCGCCCCCAAACAATCAGCTGCTGCTGCTTGTACATCCGCTTCAGGATCATTTAGCAACTCTCTTAAAATATTTAGGGAAAAATCTAAATCCTCCGTCCCTAAGGTGTCTAATTGACTTACAGCACAATAACGCACTCTCGAATTTTGATCTTTAATGGCAATTTGTAATAATTCTAAACCCTGTGCGGGTTCCAATTCCCGAATTTGATTCACACCACGAAGGCGATCGCCTAAATTTTCAGAAATGAGTAGTTCTTTAACCGTTTTATAAGATATGTGAGCCATTGTTTTTAAATTTGAAGAGTATAATTGGGATTTTGGTGTGACCGGGTAGGTAAGTAATCAGTTGTAGGATTTTAGAAAGGGTAAAACCCCAACAATTGGTGGTTTTTGCCAACTGATAGTGGAAATTTTGCCAGGGAATACAAAAATTGACCCCTTTTTTGCCAAGATAGAAATAATGGAAATATTATTCTGTAAAAAGCTACTTGGCAAAAATCAGCATGACTCAAACAAACATGGAAAACTACGGCAAAAGTTTTCTCGTAATCATTGCGCCAATTTCTTTTTTGATTATTGTCGTTCTCAACACCTGGAAGTTTTTACTCATAGGGTTATTCCTCATGATGAGTCTTCATCTGTGGCAAAAGTATAGGTGGGAAAAATGGTGTGATCAGGTAAATCCTCTGTTTTATGAGTTAATTGAGGAAAATCAGGGAAAAATCTCCTCGGTTGACCTGGCCATCAGGGGAAATTTTCCAGGAGACGACGCAAAACGCTACCTAGAAAAGAAAGCCAAGGAATTTGGTACTAATCCGGTAGACTCAGAAACCGACAGTCCATACTACTACTTTATCACTGGGAGTATTCTGGGTGAGATTTTAGATGGTAGCGAATCAGATATGAAACCAGTTGGTAGAGCAGTAACTAAGGAGGCCAGATCTCTACTATCTCCACCTGTACTTGTTTTAGAAGGTAAGGAAGGAAATAAAGAAGGTCAAATCACTAATCGCTTGGAAACCAAATCCCTGGAGAAACAGCTAGCTTTTGGTTCCCTAATCCAGTCTGAATTGGCCCAGCGCTTAGGTGTTTATTCAAGTACAGTCTACAAACGACGCAATGATCCTGATTTTTCGGAATGGACTCGTAGTCGAGACCCAGATGGAATTGCTTGGTCTTACTCCCGCAAAAATAGAGAGTTTTTCCCCATGGATAAATAACCGGTGGTGACTTTAACTATTGATTCCCACCGCATCACCAATGGAACCCAAGCCGTGATTTTGCAGTTTTGCTAATAATCCTGTCAAGACTCGGCTTGCCATCATTGGTCCCTCATAAATCCATCCAGTGTAAACTTGGATTAAACTTGCACCTGCTGTAATTTTTTCCCAGGCGTCCTCTGCGGTAAAAATCCCTCCCACACCAATAATTGGTATTTGACCCTGGCTTTGTTTATAAATAAAACGTATAATTTCTGTGGAGGGTTGACGTAATGGCAATCCGCTAATTCCTCCAGGTTCTGCTTGGGGTGGGTTACCAGTTTTTTCTATCACCTGGGTTTTTAGTCCTTCACGACTAATAGTAGTGTTAGTGGCAATAATCCCTGCTAGTTTATAGGTTTTGGCAAGATTAATAATGTCTACTATTGCTTCCCATTCCAGGTCAGGTGCTATTTTGACAAATAATGGCTTGGGTTGGTTTTGCGTACTGTTTTCTGTTTGAATGACCTCCAATATTTGACTGAGCATGGGTCTATCCTGAAGCGATCGCAGTCCTGGAGTATTAGGAGAAGAAACGTTGACCACAAAATAATCACCTAAGCTATTTAGCAACCGAAAACTTTGTAGGTAGTCTGTTGCTGCTGCTTCTAAGGGGGTGATTTTAGATTTACCGAGGTTTATGCCTATAGGTATGGCAGGTAGCTGTTGTTGATAAAGCAAAGTTAGTCTTGCAGCCATAGCAGCAGCACCGGAATTATTGAAGCCCATACGGTTAAGAGCTGCTAGGTCCATGGGTAAACGAAACAAACGAGGTTGGGGGTTTCCTGCTTGTCCGTGATAAGTGACAGTACCTAACTCAGCTAAGCCAAAACCGAACATAGACCAAAGGTGAGATCCCATACCATCTTTATCAAATCCTGCGGCCAAACCCAGCGGGTTAGGAAAATTCAAACCGAATAGGTTCTGTTTTAACCTATTGTCATGGACACATAAAGAATCCCCGACAAAAGATTTCAACCATCTAGCACGATGAGGATGGGAAGGTTGTAGAAACCAATCTATGCCACTTATTAGTCCATGATGCAGCCACTCTGGATCTGCTTTTACTAGATTAAATAAGAGGGGAAGAATTACTGCCTTATAAATATCCAATTAATATCCAAAAAAGTTGTCAAGTGATTAACTACCTAATTACCTTTTTTTAGGTTACCATAGTGTAAGATTAAAATGGTAACACATTTACAGCAATTTCTAACCTTCCATTTATGGGGCGTAAACTTTCTAAATCTCACCTACCTGAAAAAATTTGCCCTGTATGTCAACTACCCTTCACTTGGAGGAAGAAATGGCAAGATTGTTGGGAAGATGTGAAATACTGTTCAGAACGCTGTCGTCGACGTCGTTCTCAAACTACGTAAAACTTAAATACATACTTAAACTAATAAATGTCTTTATCAACACAAAATCAAGTACAACCTAAACTGATTATTCATGGTGGAGCAGGTAGTTCCCTCCAAAGTAAAGGAGGATTGGCCAGCGTCAGGCGATCGCTCCATAACGTCATAGAAGACGTATACTCAATGCTACTCTCTGGTGTATCTGCCAGCGAAGCAGTGGTTAGGGGGTGTCAACTCCTGGAAGACGATCCTCGTTTTAATGCTGGCACAGGTTCAGTCTTACAATCCGATGGTCAAATTCGCATGAGTGCTTCTTTTATGAATGGCACATCTGGCAAATTTAGTGGAGTAATTAACGTTTCTCGGGTGAAAAACCCGATTGAAATGGCCCTATTTCTACAACAGTCTCCTGACCGGGTATTGTCCGATCATGGTTCCCTGGAGTTGGCACGAGAGTTACAAGTTCCAAGTTATAATGCTTTGACAGATTTACGACTCAAAGAATGGATACAAGAAAGAGAAGACAAATTTAAGAGAACTATGGCTGGAGTAGTTGCCGAACCGGAAACCCCAGATCCTGAAGCTGGGAGGGGAACCATTGGCGTAGTAGCTTTAGATACCTTTGGGCAGTTGGCTGCAGGCACTTCCACTGGTGGTAAAGGCTTTGAACGCATTGGTAGAGTCAGTGATTCTGCTATGCCAGCAGGTAACTATGCTACTAAACATGCAGCAATAAGTTGTACAGGTATTGGAGAAGATATCATTGACGAGTGTTTAGCCGCCAAAATTGCGGTTCGTGTTGGTGATGGAATGTCTTTAAAGGAAGCAATGTGGCGTTCCTTTACCGAAGCCAGTAAAAACCAAAGAGACTTAGGTGCGATCGCCCTAGATTCCACGGGAAACATATCCTATGGTAAGACCAGTGAAATACTATTGGCAGCTTATCACAATGGTCAGAGCATTGGTGATACCCTAGAATGGAATGATGGAGAACTAGTTGGAATAGATTAGGTCGGGGTTGGTAGGGTAAACCCCACCAGAAATTCCCAAACTAGAATAAAATCCAACTAGAATTAGAATATATATTTTCAGTATGTTGACTAATTTGCTCTATGTCAGTTTTAGCAGCGATAGCAGTTTTGGCGACCCTTATCTTAGTACATGAGTTGGGACATTTCATAGCAGCTAGATCCCAAGGGATTTATGCCAATCGTTTTTCCCTGGGTTTTGGTCCTATTTTGTTGAAATATCAAGGATCACAAACAGAATACACAATTCGTGCTTTCCCCCTGGGTGGTTTTGTGGGTTTCCCCGATGATGATCCTGATAGCACAATTCCCCCCAACGATCCCAACCTATTGCGAAATCGTCCTATTCTAGATCGAGCAATTGTCATTAGTGCTGGCGTGATGGCAAATCTGGTGTTTGCTTATTTAGTCCTTGCTTTGCAGTTAGGTGTTGTAGGTATACCAAAGGAATTTCAATATCAACCTGGAGTTTTAATCAAACCAATTAACGAGCAATCAATAGCTTACCAGTCTGGTATTAGAGAAGGTGATATTGTTATTAGCGTTAATGGACGTGAATTAGTGGCTGGTAAAGATTCCACCCTATATCTAACACGGGAAATTCAAAACCATCCCCGTCAACCAATTGATTTGCAACTCCAACGTCAAGACCAGGAAATTGCCCTACAAATCACCCCTGGGGAAAATCCAGAAGGGAAAGGATTAGTAGGTGTGGAACTTGCGCCCAATGGTAAAGCTATTTACGAGCGTCCTCAAAATCCCATCCAGATTTTTACTGTTGCAGGAGAGAGATTCCAGCAGTTATTTGTTGGCACAATTAAAGGATTTGGACAACTGATCACTAACTTTCAACAAACCGCCAGTCAGGTGTCGGGTCCGGTCAATATCGTCAAAATTGGTGCTAAATTAGCAGCAGATAATAGTGCAAATCTCCTTTCATTTGCAGCTATAATTAGTATTAACTTAGCAGTTATCAACATCTTACCATTACCAGCTCTGGATGGTGGACAATTGTTTTTTCTGTTGATTGAAGGTCTATTTGGTAAACCCCTACCTATGAAAATTCAAGAGGGAGTTATGCAAACTGGACTAGTGGTGTTACTAGGACTGGGAATTTTCTTGATTTTTAAAGAAACTCTCCAGTTAAGTTTTATCCAACAAATATTTCAGAAAATGTAATTCCAAATCACCGACTAATCGAATAAAACCGGTTAGTCGCAATGTTAAAATCATCAGAATCCTGCGTCTCCATGGGTAATAAAAAAATCTCCAAACTATCTAAAAGGGGACTAGCTTTAGAAATTCTCTCTCGTCTTTATCGTCTTTATCCTGATGCAACCTGTTCTCTAAACTATCAAACCCCAGTCCAACTTTTGGTGGCCACTATTCTTTCCGCACAATGCACGGATGAAAGAGTTAATAAGGTAACCCCAGATTTATTTGGTCGCTTTCCCGATGTCCAAAGTTTAGCAGAAGCAGATGTATTAGAATTAGAGAAATTAGTTCATTCTACTGGTTTCTATCGCAACAAAGCCAAAAACATTAAATCCGCGTGTATGATGATAGTGAGTGATTTTAACTCAATTGTTCCAAATAAGATGGAGGAACTATTAAAACTACCCGGGGTAGCAAGAAAAACGGCAAATGTGGTCTTAGCTCATGCTTATGGTATTAATGCGGGGGTGACGGTGGATACCCACGTTAAAAGATTAACTCAACGGTTAGGTCTAACAGCAAGTACCGAACCAATTAGCATAGAGAAAGATTTAATGGAACTACTACCCCAACCGGAATGGGAAAACTGGTCAATAAGATTAATATATCATGGTCGTGCAGTTTGTAAAGCTAGATCTCCCAGTTGTGAAAATTGCGATTTAGTTGATGTATGTGCTAAAAAACTTTAATAAAAAAATAAAAATCTATTGTAACTCTCTACTGCATTCTATCTATAGTTCTATATTGAATTGCCTCTGCGACGTGTTGAGACTTTAAGTTTCCCTCATCTGCTAAATCCGCAATAGTCCGTGCTACTTTAAGAATGCGATCGCTCGCCCGTGCGGAAAGTCCTAGTCGTGTAATTGCACTTTCTAACAGCTTACGACTTGTATCATCTAACTTGCACCATTTTTGTAGATGACGACTTTGCATGTGAGCATTGGATTTAACATGGGGTTCAGACTGAAAACGAAGGTTAGCAATAGCTCTGACTTTTTGCACTCTTTCTCTGACAATTTTGGAGGATTCTCCCCTGGTTTCGCGAGTAATTTCCTCTGGTTTCAACCGGTTTACTGCTACCTGTAAATCAATTCTATCCATTAATGGACCCGACAACTTTGCCCAATATTGTTCTCGTTGTCGGGGGGAGCAAGTGCATGGTTGGACTGCATCACCATAATATCCACAAGGACAGGGATTGGTACTAGCAACCAAAGTAAATAGTGCTGGAAAAACTACTGATTGACGAGTGCGAGAAATAGTTACATATCCATCTTCTAAAGGTTGTCTCAAAAATTCCAAAACATCCCTTTTAAATTCTGTTAATTCATCTAAAAAAAGCACACCTCTATGGGACAGTGAAATTTCTCCGGGGCGAGGAAAACTACCACCTCCCACTAGGGATGGACCGGAAGCGGAGTGGTGAGGACTGCGAAAAGGACGCTCGTACACTAATGAACCACGGTTTTTCAATAAACCAGCAACAGAATGAATGCGAGTCACTTCCAAAGATTCAGAAAATTCCAATGGTGGCAAAATCCCTGGTAAGCTTCTGGCCAACATTGTTTTTCCACTCCCGGGGGGACCGACAAAAATCAAATTGTGTCCCCCTGCAGCGGCGATTTCTAATGCTCTCCGGGCGTGGGATTGACCCTTAACATCCTGCAAATCCGCCGAGTTAGAAGATGTAGATAATAGACTTTCCTGGGTGGGTTTTAAACTTACCTTCTTGTGGTTTTTGATGTTATTTAATAAATCCACCACTTGTAAAATGTTAGTGCAACCGTAAACATTTAAACCCTCTACTACTGCTGCTTCTTGAGTATTTTCCATGGGTACTACTAAACTACTAATCCCCAATTTTTCAGCAGCAGCTGCAATGGGTAAAACTCCTGTAACGGGTAGGAGTGTACCATCTAGGGAAACCTCGCCTAAGAATAAAAATTCTCCCAATAAATCAAGATTGACTTGTTCTGATGCGGCCAAAATTCCTATACTAATAGGTACGTCAAAAGCAGGTCCTTCTTTCCTAAGATCTGCGGGAGTCAGATTGATCACTATTTTACGTACAGGAACGTTAAAACCTGCATTTCTCAAGGTTGCTTTTACCCGTTCCTTAGACTCTTGAATTGCTGAATCGGGTAAACCTAAAATGATAATTCCTGGTAATCCTCCACCAGAAATGTCCACTTCCACGCCTACTTTCACAGCGTCTATACCAACAATGGATGCACTCCAGACTCTAGATAGCATTTTACTATGGGAAGAACTTTTGATATCACTCCACTTTATAAAAGCAGATTTGTTCCCAGATTGCCATTGGGGAAATTACGCAAAACTACTCTAAAACTACTTTTGAGATGGCCAGATTTGTCCTAAAATTTACAGACAAACCACTTTAGCAATATTTAACAGCAATTCTTCATGACTTTAACTCCAGACACCATTTTCGGTAAAATCATCCGTCGGGAAATACCCGCCAACATAGTTTATGAGGATGAATTGGCTTTAGCATTTACAGATGTTAACCCCCAAGCACCCACTCACATTCTGGTCATACCCAAGAAACCCATAGTCAATCTAGCTACTGCACAAGCGGAAGACCAGCTGTTGTTGGGACACTTATTATTAACCGTACAAAAAGTCGCCCAAATAGCGGGTCTTGAACAGGGTTATCGCGTAGTTATGAATACAGGACAGGATGGAGGACAAACAGTCTATCACCTGCACATACACATCCTGGGGGGAAGGTCCTTGTCCTGGCCTCCAGGTTGAAAAGACCCAAAATCCCCGAGTCAATCCGGGGGTAGGGAGGCACAATTATTCTTAGGATGGGTTAGTGGTAGCCTAACCTGTGCGGGTGTTGGGTTTCATACTTCAACCCAACCTACGTTCATCTTACTATTTAATTCCACCCACTCCTGGAGGTTTATATTCAAAAACTATTTGATAAACTTATCATAATCAGGAAATGTTATCAGATTTACTAATAGTAAACCCCTTTACAATAGAAGAAGTATCCTTTAAATTAGTATATCAAGTAGGGATAACCGCCTACTTATTATCATATCATAAAGCTCATAAAGCAATCATAAAAAATGACCACTACCTTACAACAGCGCTCTAACGCTAGCGTATGGGATCGTTTCTGTGAATTCATCACCAGCACCGAAAACCGTATCTACGTCGGTTGGTTCGGAGTGCTAATGATCCCTACCCTATTGGCTGCAACCACCTGTTTCATTATTGCCTTCATCGCTGCTCCCCCTGTGGATATTGATGGTATCCGCGAACCCGTGGCAGGATCTTTGATTTACGGAAACAACATCATCTCCGGTGCGGTTGTTCCTTCCTCCAACGCCATTGGTTTGCACTTCTACCCCATTTGGGAAGCTGCTTCCTTAGATGAATGGTTATATAACGGTGGTCCTTACCAGTTGGTAATTTTCCACTTCCTGATCGGTTGCGCTTGCTACTTAGGTCGTCAGTGGGAATTGTCCTACCGCTTGGGTATGCGTCCTTGGATCTGTGTAGCTTACTCTGCGCCTTTGGCTTCTGCTACTGCAGTATTCTTGATCTACCCCATCGGACAAGGTTCCTTCTCCGACGGTATGCCTTTAGGTATTTCCGGTACATTCAACTTCATGATTGTGTTCCAAGCTGAACACAACATTTTGATGCACCCCTTCCACATGCTAGGTGTAGCTGGTGTATTTGGTGGTAGCTTGTTCTCTGCAATGCACGGTTCTTTGGTAACCTCTTCCTTGGTGCGTGAAACCACCGAAACCGAATCTCAAAACTACGGTTACAGATTCGGTCAAGAAGAAGAAACCTATAACATCGTTGCTGCACACGGCTACTTTGGTCGTTTGATATTCCAATACGCTTCATTCAACAATAGCCGTTCTCTACACTTCTTCTTGGCTGCATGGCCAGTAGTTGGTATTTGGTTTACTGCTTTAGGTGTAAGCACCATGGCATTCAACCTGAACGGATTCAACTTCAACCAATCCATNNNAAGTAATGCACGAGCGCAATGCTCACAACTTCCCCTTAGACCTAGCTGCTGGTGAAGTTGCTCCTGTTGCTTTGACTGCTCCTGCAATCAATGGTTAATCTCAAACAGTTTTAATTGATTGAAAATGCCCTCCAGTAATGGGGGGTATTTTTTTGGTTTCTTTTTTCAATTTTTTTAATTCAATATAAATATCCTGATCCATAGGAAATTTAGCAGAAAAGCAAAACATGATTTTAGCATACTTCCTTCAACATTATACTGGGTGACAGTATCGATAATTTCATTTTTTTAGTTAGTTATGTCTATCATTATGTCTAGCTGGAAATCTCAAGACAGGGACGACGATAAATTAAATACTGATAACGCAACAACATCAAAATCAATCTTTCACCATCGTAAACTACCTCTAAATACTGATTGAGAATTTGAAAATTAGAGTTTTATTGGTAGTTAGGTAGTGGTGGAGGAATGCTCACCAAAGCTAATCAGATGGTACATACCTGTCCAAGAAGTTATTTATATTTCTCCAGCAATAATTATTGGGGAGTAGATTGTAATGATATTGGTGCTTATTATGATGATTAAGCCCAATCTTTTCTAAAACCCAATAAGGATGTTTTTATTTGACGACTACCGACAAATAACATAGGAAAATCAACGGAAATGGTTAGAATAAAGTCAGGATTCAACGCTGATGACCAACACCCCATTCAAGCCACTTCAGCAGATATTATTCTGCGCCAACAGCTGGAATACTCTATCAGTCGCTACTTTTATCATGGGTGTGACCGGAATATTCAAAACTTGCTCTCTTACTGTCGTTGGTACATGATAACAGATACTAAAGCTTTGACTTTAGTAATTGAGTGTCCAGACCAGGTAAGCAATTGGCGAATTTTGCAAAAAATTGTCCCCATGGCTAGTTTACTTTACAGTGTGGTTAGCAGTGCCAAAATTCGTATTTGTCCGCCCGATGCTGGTGCTATACCATTTGAAATGAGGGTAGATGAACTCTCTGTTTATCGGGATTGGGCGTAGAACCCGAGATTTATAGGTCTTATAAGTCCTAAGTAAAGTTAGCGTTCTCAATTGTTGTAATTAGTTCTGCAAAAACTAATTGAGCGGAGTGATTAACAGCAGGACTTAAATCTAGACCAAAATCTAGATTTTCCGCTTCAATCAAATAAACAGTCACATCCTGGGGGAAATCATCCGCAAAGATTTTTCTCCCAGCAGCTAGGGCGTGATCCCAACGGAAACCATGCAGGTTATAACCCACTTGGGGTAGACCTTCCAATTCTTTCCCTGGGACTCTAAATATAGCACCAGGTTGGGAATTCGTGCAACTAGCATCCACAATAATTAATTTTTTGCTTCCTCTAGCTTGGAACATCACTTCTATTCCCCCAGTACCACAATCAAAAATCCTCACCTGGGGGTGGGGATTTTCCGCCACATATTGCTGTAATTTCTGGGCAATGATTACCCCCACACCGTCATCATTACGATTGAGATTTCCGCATCCGATGATAGTTAACATGGAATGTTGATCTTATTTTTGCCAATACTTATATGCTGCATAGGCCAATGTCACGACTCCGGTAATAATTGCAGAGTCATCTACCTCAAATTGAGGATGATGTAAGGGATGATTGATAATTCTGTCTTTATAACCCACCCCGAGACGAAACATGGAACCAGGAGCATAATCCAAATAAACAGAAAAATCCTCTGCTCCTAGGGAGGGTTCTGGTAAAACCTGTACGTAATCGCTACCCCATGCTTCTTCCGCAGCAGATTGTAATAATTGGGTTAGGGAATAATCATTTTGCACGCTGGATATACCATGACGGTAATTCACTTGATATTTGGCATTATAACAATTACAAACGTTAGCAACTATTTTATCTATCCATGCTGGCATTTGACTGCGAGTTTCTGGGTGAAGAGACCGCACTGTACCTAGTAACTGAACTCTATCGGCAATTACATTTGGGGCTCTACCACCACTAATTTTACCAATGCTCAATACTACAGGACGTAAGGGATTTTGAGTTCGACTAATAGCTTGCTGTAGGGCAGTAATTACTTGAGATGCAATCCAAATTGCATCTACTGCTTCATGAGGACGAGCGCCATGTCCAGATTCACCTAAAATAATAATTTCTAAATCGTCTGCTGCTGCAGTTAATGCACCATAACGAATACCTACAGATCCGGCAGAAATAGACGGAAAAACATGAACCCCTAAAATGGCACAAACATCATTCATTGCTCCCTCTTGTACCATCCAACCCGCACCCTGGGCAATTTCTTCTGCAGGTTGAAATAAAAACCTGATTCTCCCTTCTACATGGTTGGCTATTTCCGATAGCACCATGGCTGTTCCTAGACCTACTGTGGTATGAACATCATGTCCACAAGCGTGCATCACTCCATCCCTGGATGAACTATGGTCTAGTCCGGTACGTTCTTGTATAGGTAAGGCATCCATATCGGTACGAATTGCCAAAATCTCCTCTCTCGGATGATTGGTGAGTAATTCCCCGACAACACCAGTTTTACCCACTTCCTCTAAGACGTGCAATCCGCTGGAAGACAACACACCCGCCACAAATGCTGCAGTTTGATGTTCTTGACCACTCAGTTCCGGGTGAGCATGAAGGTGACGGTAAATTTCTCGTAAGCGAGGTGCAATATTATTACTTATTTCCTTAATGCGGTTTAGCATTTTTGAAGTTATTTGGAATGTACTTTGCTAAGCTTCCTACCATGATAGTTGATTAATTGGCTAATTCAAGCATATACAGATTCTTTTTTTATCAAAAAACCAGCCAGGGATCTAGTAAAACCTAGAAATATAAATTTTTTATAAATTTTTGTTAATTGAACTCTCAAGGGGTAGCCAAAATGGAATAGATTGGTTATATTTTACTTAATTGACTATACCGAAAGACTTATAGACTATTCAATATGTGATCCCCCCAGTTTGGAACTAACCTCTCTGGGGGGGTCTTGTTTTTGAGGGAGCTAGGTTCTCAAATCAAGTTTGACAATCATAAATTATATACAATGATATATAATGTAAATTCATATTTGACCAGATGTTTGATGCACTATCTGACCGCTTAGAAGCTGCCTGGAAAAAACTCCGGGGACAAGACAAGATCTCCCAATCTAACATTCAAGATGCCTTGCGCGAAGTGCGTCGTGCTTTGTTAGAAGCAGATGTTAACTTACAGGTAGTCAAGGATTTTATTGCCGATGTTGAAACTAAGGCCCAGGGAGCAGAGGTAATATCTGGAGTACGACCTGACCAGCAGTTTATCAAAATTGTTTATGATGAACTAGTGCAGGTCATGGGAGAAGAAAATGTACCCCTAGCAGAAGCACAAAACCAAACCACCGTCGTCCTGATGGCTGGTTTACAGGGTACGGGGAAAACTACCGCTACTGCTAAGTTAGCTCTCCATTTAAGAAAAACTAATCGCAGTTGTTTGTTGGTAGCTACGGATATATATCGTCCTGCGGCTATTGATCAATTAGTTACACTAGGTAAGCAAATTGACGTACCTGTTTTTGAAATGGGTAGTGATGCTGACCCGGTTGAAATAGCTCGTCAAGGAGTGGAAAGAGCCAGGAATGAAGGGATCAACACGGTAATTGTTGATACAGCTGGAAGGTTACAAATAGACCAGGACATGATGGCGGAATTATCCAGGATCAAATCAACTATTGAACCTGATGAAACTCTATTAGTTGTGGATGCCATGACAGGACAGGAAGCAGCTAATCTGACCCGCACCTTTCATGAACAGATTGGGATTACCGGTGCTATTTTGACTAAAATGGATGGTGATAGCCGAGGTGGTGCAGCTTTATCAGTGCGGCAAATTTCCGGAGCCCCAATTAAATTTATCGGTGTGGGGGAAAAGGTTGAAGCTCTACAGCCATTTTACCCTGACCGCATGGCATCCCGTATTTTGGGTATGGGTGATGTGCTGACCTTGGTGGAAAAAGCACAGGAGGAAATTGATCTAGCTGATGCTGAGAAAATGCAGGAGAAAATTCTCTCGGCCAGGTTTGATTTTACCGACTTCCTCAAACAGCTGCGCCTCATGAAAAATATGGGCTCTTTAGGTGGGGTTATGAAATTAATCCCCGGAATGAATAAAATTTCTGATGAGCAGTTAAAACAAGGGGAAACCCAACTAAAACGCTGTGAGTCTATGATTAGTTCTATGACTAAGCAAGAGCGTAAAGACCCAGATTTGTTGGCTAGCTCTCCTAGTCGACGCAGGCGAATCGCTTCCGGTTCTGGTTACAAAGAATCGGATGTGACTAAATTAGTATCAGACTTTCAAAAGATGCGATCGCTAATGCAGCAAATGGGACAGGGTAATTTTCCGCCAGGTATGTTTGGTGGGGGTAACCCCCTAGCAGCAGGAAATCGTCCCAGTCCAGGTTGGCGGGGTTATCCTGGAGGCGCACCACCTACCACCAAGAAAAAGAAGGAAAAAAAGAAAAAAGGATTTGGCACCCTGTAGGTTTCCCTATTCCTTGATGGCTATGCTATAGTTGGGGTTTAATGCCCAAAAAATGACCACTGATAAATTAACAGGAGAATAAACTCTCAACATGATCAAATTGCGCTTAAAGCGACTTGGTAAAAAGCGGGAAGCAAGCTACCGTATTATTGCCATTAACGACCTATCTCGTCGTGATGGTCGTCCTTTGGAAGAACTAGGATTTTACAACCCCAGAACTGATGAAGTGCGTCTTGATGTTCCTGGTATTGTAAAGCGTCTGCAACAAGGCGCTCAGCCTACGGACACAGTTCGTCGCCTTTTAGTAAAAGCTAATGTTTTTGAACAAGTCAGTGCCAACGCCGCATCATCATAAGCTAGAGACAAAATTATCAACAACCAGTCCTAACTATACGGGACTGGTGAGATTTCTTGTGGAACCATTTTTGGACTCCCCAGGGTCTTTGAGAATCGATTGTGAAATGTCCAATACCCTAAAACGGGCTTGGATTCGCATTGCTTTTGACCCTACGGACAAAGGCAAGGTTTTTGGTCGGGGAGGACGCAATATTCAGGCAATTAGGACTGTAGTTACAGCAGCAGCAGAATTAGCGGGTCAATCGGTATATCTGGACATTTATGGCAATAATTCCCATAGTCCAGATGGAAGTGATGAGGAAGAAAAAATATTCCCACCCAAATCACGGAGTGGAAATACCCCCGGATCTTTTTCTAAACCCCGTTTCCGTCGTTAAGTTATCAACAACCTCATACTGGGATCCTTAACTTCTTTAATGAGGTTAAGGATGTATGTTCCACGAATTTTACAAATATGGCAGGTACGGTTATAATTGGGTTGCCTAATATTCCTAGTGCGATCGCACTAGCAGGATATGGGGAAGCAAATCTGAAATTTCTGTCCCAACAAACGGGAGCTAATTTGGTTCTCAGGGGACAAGAACTTCTGGTTTCCGGTAAGGAACAACATGTGGATCTAGCAGTGAAAATAGTCCAATCCCTAGAAGAGCTTTGGAGTACAGGGAATAATATTGCCAGTGCGGATATTTTAACCGCACGTCAAGCAATAGAGGGCGATCGCCAGGGGGAACTGCAGGATTTACAACGGGACATTCTGGCTAAGAGTCGTCGTGGTCAAGAGGTTCGCGCTAAAACTTTTCGTCAACGACAATATATTGAAGCCATTCGCAAACGGGACCTAACATTTGGTGTTGGTCCTGCGGGCACGGGTAAAACCTATCTTGCTGTTGTGGTTGCTGTACAAGAACTGCTATCTAATCAGTTTGAAAGATTGATCTTGACACGTCCTGCAGTGGAAGCTGGGGAAAGACTAGGATTTTTACCTGGGGACTTGCAGCAAAAGGTTAATCCCTACCTGCGTCCTCTTTACGACGCTATTAATGAGTTTATTGACCCGGAAAAAGTACCCAACTTGATGGAACGGGGAATCATCGAAGTGGCACCTTTGGCGTATATGCGGGGACGTACTTTAAACAATGCCTTTATCATTGTTGACGAAGCCCAAAATACTACACCTTCCCAAATGAAAATGGTGCTAACCCGCTTAGGCTTCGGTTCCCGTATGGTTATTACCGGTGATCTCACCCAAACTGATTTACCCCTCAATCAAGACTCAGGTTTGACCGTGGCCTTACAAATTTTAAAACACGTTGAGGGTATTGCATTTTGTGAGTTTACCCAAAAGGATGTGGTGCGTCATCCCCTGGTGCAAAGGATAGTTTCCGCCTATGAAAAACACCAGAAGTAGGGAAAACCCCCGCCATATAGCTATATAGCGGGAGAGAAATTGCAGTTATAAAGTAATGTAAAATTCAATACCTAAGAAAGCCATTCCAGAACAGCTTCTTCCTTGGTATTAGTATGGCGAGAAGGTGTTTCCCGTTCAAACTTCATGTGAATAGAGCGGGTTTGCTCACCATCAGCAGCAACAGCCAAAATTGGGTAGTCAATCAAACCATCTTGGAAGGACATTTGGAAACGGAATGTACCATCTGGATTAAGTTTAATTGGACGACCACCAATGGTCACCGTAGCATCTGGTTCAGTCGCACCATAGACAATTAGTTCCGCATCAGCAACCAACCAAAATTGTCTAGGACGTACAGGTATTGCGGAAGCAGAGAATCCGACACCGGACATGCCAACACCAGACATATTAACGTTAATGCCAGATGCAGTGGGGACTGCCCACATACCAACACCGGATGGGAAGACATAAGAACTTATAGCCTGTTCTGAACGTACGGAACCAGGTACATGCTGCATAGAGCCAAACAGGGAACCAGCAACTCTTTGTGCTTCCCCTGATTCCGCTAAATCATAGATTTTGTCACGAACTGGATCACCTCCAGGGATTGCAGTAGAAACTCCAATCGCCGCTTTCTTAGCAGGAGGTATTAATTCATACTTGGTCTTACCACGCAGGTCTTCCTCAAAATCCACGGTGATGAACACATCTTCAATCCAATCCGAGGGATATACAGGAGGAATATGAACCCTCGCAGAACGTGCTAGCACCAACCAGCGACCATCGGGAGTACGATAGCCAATATCTATAACATAATCGCGATCGCTCACAGGAATAGGTAAGTACCATTCCCTAGCCAATTCGTCCGCAGGATATTCCTGAAGACTATGAGGACTTTGATGATCTAAATCAACATCGGTGACATCATAAATCCGTAGAGCCAATTGTTGTCCACCTTGGCGACGCAACTCTTGCTTATGCTCATTAGGTATATCCCAGTAGGTGTAAGCCCATTGTGGATCCCGGGGTAAAAGTACGATGCGACTTTCACCATAACCACCTGGTAAATCTCCTAGTCCAGCGTCCACGTCAGACAAAGAACCACCATTACGATCTTCTTGACCTAGTTCAAATTTTGTTGCTTCCACGTTTTCCTGCGCCTCCAGTGACTGAGATGGACTAATCGAAAATTTGCGAGTTTGCACTTCTTGAATTGATGCCAGCAGTTGGGATTTACGCATTCTGCTGTACCGAGATACACCATACTCACTGGCAACTTTACGGAGTTGCCTGAGGGTCATCTCCTCCATAGGTGGGCGTTCTTTTGCCATTGGCTTTAGCCTCCAGTAGTTTGTAGGGCAAATTGCTTCCCCTGATTATAGGAAGGTTCATAAAATGTTACCCATTCTAAATGAATTTTCATTCCTGACTTCTGGTTTTGCCCAGTGTATAAGCGTTTTTATTGTTTTTTTAATTTGTTTACATACTTTCCGATTTTGGGATCGGGCGGTGTGTTTTTCCTGATGAAATACTAACAGGTAATTATGCCTATTGATCAAGGAGTAGAGTGGGTTTTTTACCCATTTTACCTATTTATCAGGTCTTCGGGGATCAATTGTTATCAAATTATAACATTTACTCCCGGTTCAGGGATAGTTTTGTTAGGAAATTATGACATTCTACCCAAACAGCTTTGGATAAATTTGCCGTAGACCCTTTTCATCAATAAAGTTGCCAATCGGAATTTAGTGAGTTGGGGAATAGTAGATAATTGATGGCTTTGATGGTCAAAAAAGTGGTTAATTTCCGATAGGATTACTAAAAGTCGTGCTGTGATGCTTTCAGTTCGATGCTCAGACAAAACTTGATTAGACAAAGTTAAATGAACTGAGGAATCCAATATTTTTATAATGCGTTGTAAATCATACTCAATAGAATAACCAGCTATTTTATAGCAATTAAATGCGGGATCTAAATAATCTGAAAGACCACCGTTAATACTAGAAAAAACCTGACAACCACATGCTAAAGCTTCCATGGGTTGTAACCCAAAGCCTTCAGTAACAGACTGTTGGGCCCAGTATTCCGCAGAGTCATAAAGGTAAATCTTCGACCTATTGAATAGTCCTGGTAAATCTGGAACATAAGAATCCGCTACTAAAACCCGACATTTTTGTTGGAGTGCGGGAATTAATTGCTGGAGTAGATATTCTGAGGACTTGCGAGACTGGACTAGGACATCAATATCCCTGTCTAAATGAAGATTAGTAAACTCGTCAGAAATTTGATTAGGTAAGTAATAAATTAAATTATTGGGTGCTTTTTGTCCCCAGTATCCCATAGTATTGCGACTGACCGCAATAATAGGTATAGAAGATGGCAGATGAAATTTATATCCAGCACTGTGAGCATGATAGACCACATTGTATTTTTGCAGTTTACGTACCAATTTAGGAATGTCAAATCCCCAGCTAACCACAAAAATCACATCCTGCAAATTTGGGTTTGGGAGGAGATCGTCCAAAAACAGTAGGTTTTTTTCCCGTTGTCGATAGGTGACAACTTCTGCATTACAGATGTTGCGGACTAAACTAATGGTTTTTAACTCAGCCCAAAGACCGCCACAGGCGAACTTACCATTTGTTCCCGGTAATAAAAAGTAAAGTTTTCTCATTTTTTTTATAGATGTCCCGTTCATGCTAAAATGCTTCTTTGGATTTATAGGCAGCTTTTTGATAGAGCAAACAGATGTTAGTTTGTCAAATCAATTAGCTGATATTTGAATCCTGTGAACCATTTGAGATATCGTAGTTAGGCAATGTACAACAATTAATATCATTTAAGCATACTTTTCCCCACTGTAAAGCCCAACGTACTAAAGCTACTCGGTTGTCTGTCCTGGTTTTGGTCAAGATATTGCTAATGTGGTTATCAACCGTACGTTTACTAATTTCCAACTTTGCTGCAATTTCTTGGTTAGTTAAGCCTGCGGCCACCAAGTCGATGATTTGCAGTTCTCTATCTGAGAGAGTAACAGGGGTCCGAGACTCACTAGTAGTCATGATTTATATATTTCTCCGTTAGTATTCCAAAGATTAACTCTGTTGGTAGTTAAAAATAGACAAATTTGTTATATTATTGCACCAAATATTCTCAAAGATAGGATAAATTTAAGATATAATTTAGTTGTTTGATCATATTGAACAGACTAAAAATAGTGAACTCTATTGTTTTTGAATCCATTCCTACAGACTCCCAACTAGGTCATTTATCTAAAGTCAGATGAGTAATTCCAGTGTTTTGTGTCTTGGCGAAATTTTATTTGATTGTCTAGCCGATCAAATAGGTCTAAAATTAGAGGAAGTGAACTCCTGGACTCCTTACCCGGGGGGAGCTCCTGCTAATGTGGCCTGTGCTTTGGTTAAACTAGGAACAAAAGCAGGATTTATCGGTGCTGTAGGACAGGATGAACCCGGTGACACCCTGGTAAAACTCCTGGGAGATGTGGGTGTGGATACTAGAGGTGTTCAACGCCATCCCACAGCTCCTACCCGTCAAGTCTATGTGGTTAGAGACTTGAATGGCGATCGCACTTTTGCTGGATTTGGTAAATATCATACTAGGGAGTTTGCTGACACCTGCTTAAAGGCCAGTGATTTACCTGAAGAGTTGTTTAACGAAGCGGATTTTTTAGTCTTGGGAACATTAGAATTGGCCTACCCCGAAAGTGAAGCCGCTACTCATCAAGCTTTAAAACTAGCGGAACGGTATGACTTAAAGATTATTTTGGATGTGAATTGGCGACCTGTGTTTTGGCAAGACAGCGAGTTAGCAAAGCAGAAGATTCACCAAATATTACCCAATTGTGATTTTATCAAGCTGACTAAAGAAGAGGGCGAGTGGCTATTTAATACTAGTGATGCCGGGGCAATTACTTATAGAATTAACTCTTTAGAAGGGGTTTTAGTAACAGATGGAGAAAATGGTTGTTCCTATTGTTTGGCGGAAAATGAGGGCAAACTACCAGCCTTTTCCGTACCCGTGGTGGATACCACTGGTGCGGGAGATAGTTTTTTGGCTGGGTTTGTCCATCAGTTAAACCAGTATGGCATTCAAGCTTTAAGCGATCCGCAAATTGCCAAATCTGTTATTACCTATGCCAGTGCGGTAGGTGCCCTGACTACTATCAACCCAGGAGCGATCGCATCTCAACCAACTGCACAGGAAGTAGAGACTTTTCTCCATCGATTTAACCCCGAATGACAACGATTGCTCTACCCCCTGGACTGACCACTTCTTCTGTAGTCGTGCGTTCTTCAATGGGAAGTAAACCAGGACGGCGATCGAAGATGACTAACCAACCTGTATGGAGTCCCAGTCCCGCGAGATATTTGTCTAACTGTTGGAGTCCCTGGGGGAGTGGATCTTTCTTACCCGGTTTCCACACCTTCAGTTCCATCCCCATCACCACTGCACCGTAGCGCAAACAAATATCCATGCGACCTGAGCCGATCGCGTACTCCCGCTCTAACCTACCGCCACCATTCAGTACGCGATGCAAAAACGCCATTAACACCAGATGAGGAGCAATTTCATGGTAAGGCGCACTTTTCAAAAGAGGTTCCCCATGTTGTCGCCAAAAGTCCAGAAAAGACCCCAGTAGTGCCTCTGGATTCAGGCTACGATCAGGGTTTAGCCAATGGGGATTAAGAGAAGGTGCAGGTAAGGAAGCAGTGGTTACATAAGCCAGCACCCTGGGAATAATCTCTTTGTAAATTGGGTTAGCTACTTGCAAGCCACTGCCATTTTGCAAGCGGCAAAGTCCTAAATCCAGTAACAGTTGTACATCATCCTCTGGTATATTCCCCAGTTCATCACCAGATAACATGGGTTCAAAAATAGCCTGAATTTCAGGCTCTCGCAACCGCTTCACTAAGCTATCTAGGTGGGTTTCTTGACGTTGAATAATCAATTCCTTCGCCTGAGCAACCTCTGCAACGGTAATGGGCTGAGTGGGATCAGTGACTAAGACTTCCACCAGTTGACGAGCGATCGCATTGACTAACCAGGGTTGCCCTTGGGTTAAATGAAACACTAACGCCACGGCTTCTGGTAAAAACACCTGTCCCGTTGCGTCCGTGTGTTGCTGGTAGAGAGTAGTCACCTCTGAAAGGGTGAAGTTACTGAGGGTAAAGGACTCTAGTTTTATATTAAAGGGGCTAGCAGTATTGAGGCGAAAACTACCACCAGAAGCAACCTTGTAATCCCGTACATCTCGCACCCCAATCAAGGCTAGGGAATGGGGAAAACCGTGGGGACGGAGGGGAAAACCGGCTCGTAACTGTCGCAGCACTGTAATCAGGGTTTCATCTTCCAGACTGTCAATTTCATCTAAAAAGACCACCAGAGGACGAGGAGAAGCGAGAGTCCAAGCCTGAAGATAGGTTTTAATATCCAAATCACTGGGGTCAAGTAAACCCATTTCTTCTTGAATGTCTCGCAACTTGGGTGGTTGTAGTTCCCCAGGTAAAGTTACCTTAGTCGTGCCAATCCAACTCCGAATAATATATTTTTCAGCCAGTATAGGGTCATGTTTGAAGGCGGATCCGGTTTCTACTGACAGAACAATCGCTGTGTAGTTACCACTTTCTGTTAACTGCTGTGCGAGGGTCATCATAGCAGTGGTTTTTCCCGTTTGACGGGGAGCATGAATGACAAAATAACCTCGCTGATCAATCAGGTTCCCTAAGGTGGGAAGACGATCGAGGGATGAAAGCATATAGTGGATGTCGGATTGGCAGGGGCCAGCGGTGTTAAAGTGTTTGGGCATGGTTTAGCAATGTCGATGACAAACTTCTACTAATGTGCTGGTAAAATTAGGATAGGAAATAGCTGCTGCTTCAGCACGATGAATGGTAGTAGTACCAAGAGCATTTAAAGCTGCGATCGCCAAACTCATGCCTATTCTATGATCTGTATAACTATCCACCTCTGTACCCACTAAATTAGTACCGCCAGTAATTTCCATACCATCAGGTAACTCAGTTACCCTAGCACCCATTTTATTCAACTGTTGTGCCATTACAGTAATGCGATCGCTCTCCTTGACTCGCAACTCTGCTGCATCTCTTATTATAGTTGTTCCCTTAGCAAAGGTAGCAGCAACGGACAAAATAGGAATTTCATCAATTAGTCTAGGTATAATATCGCCAGCAATGGTACAACTTTGTAGTTGACTAGAGCGCACATGCAAATCAGCAACAGGTTCTCCTGCGACTTCCCGCTGATTTTCTAATTGGATATTTGCTCCCATAATAGTCAAAGCTTCCAGAATTCCTGTGCGGGTGGGATTGACACCCACATTTTCTACCACTAAATCAGATCCAGGAACAATAGATCCAGCAACCAACCAAAAAGCAGCAGAGCTGATATCACCAGGAACAATCACCTTCTGACCATAAAGTTTAGCGTTACCCGTAATAGTCACACTATTGCTTCCTGGGTCTATGGTTAAATCCGCTCCAAAAGCCTTTAACATTCGTTCACTGTGATCTCGAGATAAAGCTGGCTCTGTTACCGTAGTTTTTCCTTCCGTGTTCAAACCAGCAAGAAGAATACAAGATTTGACCTGAGCTGAAGCAATGGGGGAGTGATAATGGATGGGTTTAAGAGATTGCCCTTGAATAGCTAAAGGTGCTAAAGTATTACCCTTTCTACCCCAGATTTGAGCTGACATTTGTTGTAAAGGCTTGACCACACGGGACATGGGACGCGATCGCAAGGAATCATCACCAGTCACAGCGAAAAATCTGCCAGGATGGGAAGCTAACAAACCCAACATTAGGCGAATAGTCGTACCCGAGTTGCCCGCATTTAAAACATCGAGAGGTTCTTGGAAATTCCCTAAACCAATACCCTTAACCCGCACCAACTGGGTGTTCAAATCAGAAATTTCCGCACCCAGAGAACGAAAACAGCTGGAGGTGCTGCGGGGATCCTCACCCAATAGCAGTCCTTGAATTTCCGTTTCTCCCTCAGCAATAGCTCCCAACATCAAAGCGCGATGAGAAATAGACTTATCACCGGGAACCTGAATGCGACCTTGTAGAGACAAATCGGAATCAGATCTGTGAATAATTAAGTTATGAGAACCAGTTTCTTGAGTTTCTAAGGTTATAATATCAGCTGACATTAGAGTACACTAGCTTTGGAATAGGTGGGAATTTTTCAGTCGCTTCTGTTGCTGTCACTGGTAAATTCCTCCCCAATATCCTACCCCTTTTTAGGTCCTAGTATCCAAGTTTCTAACAAAACATGCTCTCCCATATAGCTGCGGCGATTGATCATGCTCACTCATCACCACAAACCCGTTTGTTTATCTATTATTTCCACCGATTTACCAGTTTGGTCAGTGGTGGAAACTCCTGCTACCCTATATCAAAAAGATAGTGAAAGGTTTCACCTACTTCTAACAGCACCCCCCTTAATTAGTTGTGAAGCAGACAATATGTCCACTACGGAAAATGCGATCGCTCCCATCCACAAACATTTGCAAACCCCTCCCAGTCCCAGAGTTTTATGGTTAGAGATTTCACCCTACCGAATAACCATGACCATGCAGGGTAATACTCAAATCAGTTACAGGCATTTTTGGGAGAAAGGGGTTTATGGAATTAGTCGCTATTGGCTACCTCTGGAATCTTTACAACCATGCCAACCCATTCGCTTACGTAATTTTACCACTAATCTAAAATTAACTGGAAAAATTTTGCCAGAAAATTTACGGATTGAATATGAATTGTGGTCGCAAAAGTTGCAATTGGGTCGATACATTCTCAACTTGGAAATTCATCATTGATCTGTTCATATGACACCAGAAGTTAAAATGGATAGATTTAATTACATTGCAAAGTATAAAAGCAATCAATTGATTTACGGTCATGGAAACACAGCAGTAGTAACTGGTTGGACCGTAAAAGAAGCCCTATGTAAACGTCTACAACCATCCGAGTATGCAGTTATTGGACAGTTGTACTCACCAACTAGGGGGATAAATATATTAGTTCGCAATTTGTTGTTAAATCCCCATGTGCACTATTTAATAGTTATAAATGCTACTAAAGAAGATAAAAATGCTGGTGCTATAGAATGTTTGCTAGATTTTTTTGCTCATGGTGTGGAAGAAAATTTTAGTGCTAGTGGTCGCAGGTCTTGGGTAATTTGCTCTTCTATTACTGGATATATAGATATTGATATTGACCTGAATGCTTTAGAAAAACTACGTCACAGTATAGAGGTAGCAACAGCAAAATCAATTTCCCTAGCGGTGGAAAAAATTAAATATTACGCCCAAAAACCTATGATTGCTCCTTGGGGTATGGCACTAGAATTTCCCATATCTCAGTTTGAAACCACAATTTTACCGGGGGTACGCTACGGCCATAGAATAGAAGGTAAAACCATAGCTGAAACCTGGGTGAAGATTATCCATCGGATTAAAACCACAGGGATAATTAGACCTAGTGCTTATGATAGTCAATGGCAAGAATTAATCGATTTAATGGCAATTATCACCGATGAACCTGATGATTTTTATTTTCCTGAGCCTAATTATTTACCCATCGAAAGAAGCTATTTACCAGAATATATTTCCCAGGTTTTAGATGATGCTCATGACCAAGAAGGTGTCAAATATACTTATGGGAAAAGATTACGTTCTTGGTTTGGCAAAGACCAAATTCAACAGGTCATTGATAAATTAATTAATGATCCTGATTCTGCTAGAGCAGTCATGTCTTTATGGGATGCGGTCAAGGATGAGCATGACAGTCCACCCTGTTTAAATCATATTTGGGTGAGAATAGTAGATGATCAATTATCTCTAACAGCAACATTCCGTAGTAATGATATGTTTTCTGCTTGGCCAGCCAATGGGATGGGATTAAGAGCTTTACAAAAATATATTTATGATGGCATTGTCCGGGGATCTGATATTCATCAGAACCTCCAACTTGGACCGTTAATTACTGTTAGTCAAAGTGCTCATATTTATGATGAATGCTGGGAACATGCAGAAAATGTAATTGCTTCCCACTACCACAAAATATGCCAAAAAAAGGATTACTATGACCCAGCTGGCAACTTTATTATTTACCTCCAAAATGGTAGCATTATAGTGGAGCATACTACTCCTAATTCAGGCGAAGTAGTTAATTGTTATTCTGGTAAATCCTCCACTCAACTCTCCCGAGAAATAACATTAAATTCTCCCGGACTACAAGTTGACCACGCTATGTATTTGGGTTCGGAATTACAAAAGGCCGAAATAGCTCTATCCAGTGACTATCACCTGATTTATCAACAGGATAAACCCTTGAAGTTTAGTCTGAACCCGGCTTAAACCTGATAGTATTCCCTATACCATTTAACAAACTGTCTCACTCCCACCTCGATAGGAGTATCAGGCTTAAAGTTAACGTCTTGAATTAAATCATCAACATCCGCATAGGTGATAGTCACATCTCCAGGTTGTAGGGGTAGCATATTTTTTTTGGCTTTTATCCCTAGGCACTGTTCTATAACTTCAATGAAGTGCATTAACTCTACCGGACTGTTATTGCCAATATTATATATTTTGTATGGCGCTCTACTGCTACCAGGATCAGGAATATCACTAACCCAGTTAGGATTGCTTTGAGGGATAGTATCTATAACTCTTACTACCCCTTCGATAATATCATCAATATAAGTGAAGTCACGCTTCATTTTACCATAATTAAAAACATCTATGGGCTGTCCGGATAAAATAGCTTTGGTAAATGAAAAGTAGGCCATATCTGGCCTTCCCCAAGGACCATAAACAGTAAAGAAGCGTAGTCCAGTAATGGGTAATTCATACAGATGACTGTAAGTATGTGCCATTAGCTCATTAGCTTTTTTAGTAGCTGCGTATAAACTAATAGGATGATCCACATTGTCATGGGTAGAAAATGGTATTTTGGTATTAGCTCCATAAACAGAGCTAGAGGAAGCAAATACTAAGTGTTTCACTCCATAGTGACGACAAGCTTCTAAAACATTAGTAAATCCTATGATATTACTATCAATATAAGCGTGAGGATTTTTTATGGAATATCTGACCCCAGCTTGAGCTGCTAGATTAACAACCACATCAAATTGGTGTTGGGCAAATAAATTGTTGACCCTCTCGCGATCAGCTAAATCTAGGGGGATGAAGCTAAATAGTTTATTGTGGGGTTCTAATTGCACCAATCGAGCTTGTTTTAAAGATACATCGTAGTAGCTGTTCAGATTGTCAATTCCTACCACATAGTCACCCCGATTTAATAGGTAGTTACTCAGATGGAATCCAATAAAGCCTGCTGCGCCAGTAACTAAGATTTTCATAATACTTCCTAATGATAATAATGGTTATCCCCCATGAACATAGATATTGTTATTATATGGTTTAATTGTTATATACTTATATACCCCCAGGGGAATTCGAATCCCCGTTACCTCCGTGAAAGGGAGATGTCCTAGGCCTCTAGACGATGGGGGCGCTGGACTTCACTCTTATTAACCTACCCTATTATTTCGGGAATGTCAACTAGTTTAAGAAAAATTTTTTTTGCTAACTTTTTTGGGTAAGAGTAAACCTCTTAATTGCAGCAATTGCACATCTTTCAATCCAAGATTTCCTCACATTTCCGACATAATATGCCCAGCGGGTGGCTAAATCCGGAAAAAACATGTAATATAGGGAGCCAAGTAGAAAAAACGCCCTCGGATTCGTCATGACGGGAATGTTATTTAGACTTGTAAACTTACACTTGTAACTATTGAAGAGGTTAATTAAAGGATTTTGAGGCCAAGATCACAAAATCCACAACATGGAAACATCTTTTCAAATCACTTTACAAATGGTACTAACGGTTCTGGTAGGTATTAGTGCCCAGGTGATGGCTGCACACTTCCGTCTGCCAAGTATCGTACTACTACTCCTCTTGGGCATCATCCTGGGTAATGATGGTGTGGGAATATTACATCCTCAATTATTAGGTATCGGATTAGAAGTGATTGTCTCCCTAGCAACGGCAATCATCTTATTTGAAGGTGGACTGAAATTGGACTTCCGTGAGGTGGGTAGGGTTTCAGTGAGTTTGCAACTGTTAGTAACCCTGGGGACTTTAATTACCTTGCTGGGTGGGAGTATGGCAGCCCATTGGCTAGGAGAATTTCCCTGGAACTTGGCCTTTCTTTACGCCTCCATAGTTGTAGTTACTGGACCAACTGTTATTGGACCATTAGTTAAACAAATTAATGTAGATAAGCAAGTTGCTACCCTATTAGAAGGGGAAGGGGTTTTAATTGATCCTGTGGGGGCAATTTTGGCTTATGTGGTGCTGGATACCATTGTTAATGGCGATCCGGATCCCATGGGAGCAATTATGGGTCTAATAATGCGACTGGGTGTGGGAGGGATTATTGGAGTTCTAGGCGGTTTAGTCATGAGCATGGTCTTCAAACGTGCCAACTTCCTCTCCTTTGAACTGAAAAATCTGGTAGTTTTAGCATTGCTATGGGGTCTGTTTACCATGGCGCAAGCCATCCGCAGCGAATCTGGGGTAATGACCACAGTTGTAGCGGGTGCGGTATTTGCTAACTCATCCGTTCCCGAAGAACGCTTATTACGCAGCTTTAAAAATCAACTGACAATTCTGGGCGTTTCCGTACTGTTTATTTTATTGGCAGCGGATTTATCTATTGCTAGTGTTTTTGCCCTAGGTTGGGGCAGTTTATTTACCGTCCTGGTATTAATGTTTGTAGTGCGTCCAATTAATATTCTTTTGTGTACTTGGAATAGTGGTCTGAATTGGCGGCAAAAGTTGTTTTTAAGTTGGGTTGCTCCCAGGGGAATAGTTTCCGCCTCTGTAGCTTCATTATTTGCCATTTCCCTAACCCAACATGGAATTAATGGTGGAGATGCCATTAAGGCTTTAGTATTTCTGACTATTATTATGACTGTTTTTTGTCAGGGTTTAACAGCTTCATGGCTCGTGAAATGCCTAGGAATTACTTCAGAAAATTTAACAGGAGCCTTGATAGTTGGCTGTAATCCCCTCAGTTTGCTGATTGCTCGCTTTTTCCAGGAACGGGGAGAGAAGGTAGTAATAATTGATACTGATTCAGAATATTTAGCTCAGGCGGAAGCTCAAAACTTGCCTGTGGTTGTGAATAGTGCTTTAGATGCTCAGGTTTTAGAAAATGCGGGTATTGCTAAAATAGGTACATTCATAGCAATGACTAACAATGGAGAAGTGAATTTTGTTTTGTCCCAGCGGGCAGCAGAAGAGTTCAATCCACCTCGAGTTTTGGCCATATTCCCCCGAGATCCTCATGGTAATGTTTCAGTTCATAGTAGGGTCAGTCAGGCTTTTGTTTCTGACCTACCAATAAAAACCTGGAATGAGTATTTGAGCGGTGGTAGGGTGAAATTGGGAAATACAACTTTAAACGAAGAAGAATTTGAAAGTCAACAGCAGCATATTCAGGAAAAGATTCGCACTGGCGTACTAGTGCCCTTGTTATTGGAAAGAGAAGAAAGGTTACAGGTAATATCGGTGAATGAAACTTGGGAAGTGGGCGATCGCATTATTTATCTGTTGTATGATTCCCGACCAAGTCTGTTAAAACTTCTCTCTGGATCCAGTCAGTCCGGGGTTTTAGCCTTAGAAACTTTACCAGAGGTGGAGGAAAAAATGCCTATGAGCAAATTCTTTTGATAGGTTGATAGGTGGACAGTTATTATTTGTAGAATAGATGAAGCCACATTTGGAAAATGGGAATATAATTTAAGAAATCAAGTTTCTAGTTGGGCATGGCACAAATGGCTGTGACTGCAAACCCCAAGTAAGTTATGTTAGTTGCCCGCCTTTTGCCTGCTGGAACTAGCTGACAGCAACTAAGTCGAGTGAACGATTCAGATTATGTCTTACGTCTCCGTCCTGAAAAGCATTCCAGAAATATTAGGCCAGCCCACAGGAATAGCTGCCATAGCTTCTCTTGGTATCCATGGGGCTATTGCCTTGATTGTGCCATTAATGCCCATTGATTCTAATCACAATCAGACTGCACGAACTGACACGACTAAGGCTGTGGGACTAATGGAATTGAGTCCTGCTGACCAAAATAGACTGCCACAGTCTACTTCAGCCCAAATAGCCGCCCAGCTCCCCCAACTGGCCTTACAATCCCAAATTCCCCTGGGTGGTTTGAGTGTTGCTGGACAAGAACCTCCTGTTCAGCCAGTTTTACCCCCTCCCCTCTTACCTCCTATCCCTACCTCTTCTTCTAACTATAATCTTTCTGTATTGCCTCAAAGGCAATCACTGCCAAGGATCCCCGCCACTAGTGTAGATAAAGCTAGTAATTTACGCTTCAAAGATAAATTTTCCCCTTCATCAACATCTGCTTTTGTCAATAATATAGATGCCCAAATTAGACTAAATCAATCCAATGATAGTAAATCACCACAAGCTGATAACCAAGTAACCACGGAAATACCAAGTGAGCCTTTAAATAATCCTTCTACTGCTAAGATTGATAGTGACCCTAGTGGCGGTGCGCAAGACACTGGGGTAATAGCTCAAAACCAGTCCCCAGCTAACTTTAATCCACAGCAAAATGTAGCTGATTCCAATCCATCTTCTCCTTCACCTACTGCAGGCCAGTTAGGTGGGCCCCTTGCGGTTGTTCCAGACAAGCCAGTTCCAGATATTCCTACAAAGTTACAGGAACAAGCGCCTAGTTTGCCTAGTTCCCAACCAGAAGTGCAAAACCCTGTATCTCAAGGGAATGATGCCAGAACTCAAAAAAGACAACAATTACTCGCTAGGTTGGAATCCTATAACAAACTCAGACAAACCATTCTTAAGGAATACCCTAATTCTAAAGAACAGTACCCAATCCGCCAAAGTGTGTCTGTGAACAACCGGGATATGGAAGGTGTAGTTTTCGGTCGTTTGGTTGTGGACCCTGATGGCAAGGTTTTGGATATTAAGTTTCAAGACCAATCGGTGTCTCCCCAACTCCAATCTCAAACCCGGGAGTTTTTTAACGCCAATCCCCCTAAAGGTGAACAGAACATTAGTTCTTATCCTTTCCAACTCCGTTTCAATTTGGTCAATAATGCCAGTGAGAACGTTCCTCAAACTCAGGGCGCAACCCCAAAGTAGGTAGGTAAAATGAGCATGGCTTGTTTAGTGGTGGTCATCACATCATAGTTTTGATCTCCACTAAATCTACCATCCTGTTTCTGCCATTTGAAAAACATAGAGACCCACCTCTAGAATTTCTTCCTTGGTTAACTTGTTCTTAAAAGCAGGCATGGCACTTTTCCCATTCTGAATTTGATTCACAATCGCTCCAATAGGGTCAGTGTCATAGTTTTCTAAGTATTTTTTCATGGCTGATGTTTGTAGAGTTTTATTTTCAACGAGTATGTTACCACCCCCTACATGGCAGGAAGCACATTCGGTCTTAAAAATAGCATGACCTCTACTTATTTCTGCTGATAAAACTGGTTCGATAATAAGTGTGAAGCTAAAAAATACGGCGATCGCTAGAATTAAAACTAATAACGGTAGAGGTCTAGACAAGAAATTTTCCTCCCAATAATCACTACTTGATTATACGTCAATGGCACGCTGGGCGTGCCATGGATTTACTCTAACCGTTTTTAAAAACCGAAGCTATATCTTTTAGCTGGCAACAGTTATTTTACCCGCCATACCGGCGCCACGGTGGGGACCACAGTAAAAGGTATAGTCACCAACAGGTGCATCTGCTGGAAAGGTTGTGGTCACACTTTGACGAGTATTCAACAATAATTTACTGTGGGACAGAGATTTTGCTAAGGCTTTATCCTTGCCAGGGTTTTTAACGGGATCAAATACAATGTTATGGGGGGGAACTTTATTGTTAACCCATTTGATTGTGTCCCCGGGTTTAATTGTTAACTTACTGGGTTCAAATTTTAAGAGTCCTCTGTCAGTACCTAGTTTGATGGTGTAGGTTTCAGCTGATGCGGTGGGGGTAAACAGGACTAAGGTGCTAACGGCTAGAACCAAAGTCAGCACAGTCAAGGTTAAACGCTTCCAATTTGCCATGATTAGTTTCATAATTCTCTCCCGAGATATAGTTTTATTTTTCCAATCTCATGTTATCTATATTTAACACTAAATATGACAGCTTGTCATATAAAAATTTATTTTTCCGGTTATTTTTTATGGATTTAGCCAGCTGCAAGGGATAAACGCTTTTTTTTAGTTGTACTTATTAAATAATTCCTAGACCGGAGTTCGTGAAGCAGATGAGAATTTAATCAAGTTAAACCCCCATACTCTTAGCAAATCAGGACTAGGAACTAAAACTATTTTAAAACAAAAATGTGCGCATTAGAGAAAGCTACCGACTAGAGATGTTTAGTAGTATATTTTACCACCACCCCAGCGAGTACCAACGACTTTGGGTTGGATAAGAATGTAGGCCGATATCTCTTTTAAATCATCCTCTGTGAGGTTTTTCATTTCCGTAAAGATATCCGCGCTCTTGAGACCAGGATGTATTTCCGATATATCCTCTTCACCATCGTAAGTTTTAGGTTCCTTGAGAAAGTCCACCAATCCTTCAATGTTGTCACGTGCTGGGACAGCACCCGCCAAAGCTTCTGGTTCCAGACCCACATTCTGGTTGGTTTTAGTTACACCACCAGCATGACATTGAGCACATGTGTCTTGAAATAGCCTTTTTCCTTCTTGTAACTGCTTAGGGCTAATAACTATTGTATCACCAGCTTCATTCAGTTTGACGGTTCTCGTGGCTTCATCTAGCTCTACTGCGGTTGCACTACCCATAAAAAGATGAAACGACAGCAAAACAGTAGCCAAAACAACGCTTATCAGTCTTATAAACATATTTCCCCATCATTAACATCAGCATGAATCAGTTTACCATTTAGGGGATTTCAGATTTCAGATTTTTGATTTATAGCTGGTGATTGATGGGTGGGGGTTGTGGCTATATTCCCACCCCGGTTTCAATTTTAGGTTCCAGCTAATAAAACCATATTTACTGCTGTGGGCACGGGTTGGTGTAAGGATATCAGTTGGGTTAGGATATGTTTTAACTGGGTTCGAGGAACAATTTCATCTACAAAACCGTGTTTTAGCAGATCTTCAGCGGTTTGAAAGTCTTCCGGGAGTTTTTCCCGCAGGGTTTGTTCAATTACCCTTCTACCAGCAAAACCGATGGTGGCCTTGGGTTCGGCAATAATTACATCCCCTAACATGGCAAAACTGGCAGTAACACCACCGGTGGTAGGATTGGTCAAGACGGGAATATATAGTAAACGGGCATCCTGATGACGCTGGAGAGCGGCAGAAATTTTAGCCATTTGCATTAAAGATAACATTCCCTCCTGCATTCTGGCACCACCAGATGTACAAACTATTACTACCGGATAGCGTCTTTGGGTGGCCTGCTCTATTAAACGGGTTAGTTTTTCCCCTACCACTGAACCCATACTCCCTCCCATAAAACGGAAGTCCATCACTCCTAAGGCAATGGGTAAACCGTTGATTTGTCCTAATCCGGTTTTGACCGCATCCGTTAACCCGATTTTTTCCTGGGTCTCTCGCAGGCGATCGCTATAGGGTTTGCGATCGCGAAAACCCAAAGGATCTGTGGGGCGTAAGTTTTCATCCATAGATGTCCAGGTATTGGCATCTATTAATTGTCTAATGCGTTCATCGCTATGGACACGATTATGATGACCACATTCTGAACAAACCATTTGATTAGCTTTGAGATCTTTAGTATAGGAAAGAACTCCGCATTCAGGACATTTGTGCCACAATCCATCAGCAATTTCTCGTTCCTGACGATCCAGATTTGTATTCCCGGACTTACGACGATTCGCAAACCAATCTAATAAAGACTTTAAACCGCGTGATTCTTCGTTGTTTGCCATTGTTATCTTATGGTTGTTGAACTTTTGTTAAGGGATTTGATCAGATTTACCACTTTGACAGATTTTTAAGAAGTTTATAACTCTAGCTATAACTATTTAAACTGTCAATTTAAATTGTGAATTACAGTAATAGTTTTGTTGTTTGGAATATTCTTTGAATAGTATCACAATACATACATTTCACCTCAAGAATGGGATAGTACAAAGCGTAGGTAATGATCCAGGATGACCTGACCACCAAAAATAGAAATCAGCGCTCCCCAGGCTAAAAATGGTCCAAAGGGCATTTTTTGTCCTATTTGACCATCAGAGACAATAATTGCCCCAAAACCTACTAACACCCCAGAAAAGCAGGCTATAAAACTAGCTATTAATAAGTATTGCCAACCGAGCCAAGCACCCATCATTGCTGCTAGTTTACCATCACCACCACCCATAACTGGTTGGCCATAAAACACAAATCCCAAGTTGGCAATAATGTCAAACAACCATATACCTAAAACCATGCCACCTATTCCCCAGATTAACTGCCCAATGGTCCCAGACCAGGTGTTATGTGTTACATAACCTAAAGTGGTTTGAAATATTAAACCCAAGACCAGTCCTGATTTAGTCAGACTACTCGGTAGGATCATTGTCTCCCAGTCTATTAAGGATAAGGCTAGTAACCAACTACAAAAAACCCAATAGCCAATAGTTGGCAGTGAAAATTGAAATACCCAAAATACAATTAAAAATATTATTCCCGTCAATAACTCTACCAGGGGATAACGATGGGAAATTTCACCTTGACAATAAGCACATTTTCCCCTTAGCCATAGCCAACCTAAAATGGGCAAGTTGTGATATACTTTCAGCTGGTTCAAGCAGTGAGGACAACGGGAAGGAGGCCATAGTAATGACAATCCCCTGGGTAGTCGGTAAACCACCACATTGATGAAGCTGCCAATGCATGCGCCCAATAATAAAACAACGACACTGCTAGTCACTAAAGTTAGCATCATATCAGTGATTAACTGTTGGGTTGATTATTGGTATTTGTTAGTAAACATAAGACTCTATTTGTTGTAAAGGTATAAAACATTCCTGTGGTAAAAGAACTGGTTGCTGGGTAAAAATGACCTTACCCCTATAGGTTGTGCGACTAATCGCCACCCCTGATACTTGACCGATAATTTCTGGATGGACTTGAGAATAGGTGTGATAAATTTGTCCTGCTGCTTTAATCACGGCGGGATCGATCAAAGCAGTTTGGTTGGGTTGGACACTGAAATTATTGAGATCTGGTTGTGAAAGGTACACTGGAACCCTTTGGTTATTATATAGATGGAGTTAGATTTAGTTTTAAGTGGGTGGGTGGAATTAAATATAAGATTAACGTAGGTTGGGTTGAAGTATGAAACCCAACACCACGGGTCTCGTTACTCGACCCATCCTACAAATAATTATGCCTCCCTACTTAGTTTATCGGAAACCTTTAGCAAGTAACGCTAAATTTTCCCTCATGGACTATCTAACTGTATAGACCATTTAACTATTTTTTTCCAGAATGTTCAGTAAGGCGTCACCCATAGCTCGACACCCTAAAAGATTCATTCCTGGAGACATAATATCTCCTGTGCGATCGCCTTGTTGTAAAACCTGTAACACTGCGTTTTCTATGCTGTCTGCTGCTGCTGGCTGATTTAACCCATAGCGTAACATCATAGCCGCACTTAGGACTTGTGCTAGAGGATTGGCTTTGTCTTGTCCTGCAATATCAGGAGCAGAACCATGGACGGGTTCATACACACCTGGACCGGAAGATCCTAAGCTAGCTGATGGCAACATGCCTATACTACCGGTTAGCATAGCTGCTGCATCAGAAAGAATATCACCAAAAAGGTTGCCAGTGACAATAGTATCAAACTGCTTAGGGGACCGAACTAACTGCATGGCAGCATTATCTACATATAAATGAGATAATTCTACCTGGGGGTATTCGGGAGCCAGTTTATTCATCCCCTCTCGCCACAACTGAGATACTTCTAAGACATTAGCCTTGTCCACCGAACAAAGTTTGCCACCTCGTTTTTGTGCTGTTTCAAAAGCAACTCTGCCAATTCTTTCTATTTCTGATTCACTGTAGACCATCGTATTTACACCACGTTTTTCTCCTGTTTCTGTAGTGAAAATACCTTTGGGTTTACCAAAATAAATCCCCCCTGTGAGTTCTCGTACCACCATGATATCCACACCCTCCACTACTTCCGGTTTGAGGGTGGAAGCACCTATTAACTGAGGGATTATTTTTGCGGGTCTTAAATTGGCAAATAGTTCTAACCCAGCTCTCAATCCCAATAGTCCTGCTTCAGGACGTTTATTTGCAGGTAAAGAGTCCCATTTATAACCACCTATAGCAGCTAATAAAACTGCATCACTGCGCCCACAAGTCTCTAGGGTATGGGATGGTAGAGGTTCTCCGGTTTCGTCGATCGCAGCACCACCGATTAGAGCAGTTTCAAACTGAAAATTCAACTTGAATTGCTTACCAACCAGTTTTAGTACATCCACTGCTACTTCCATAATTTCAGGACCAATACCATCGCCAGGAAGTAGGGTAATACTGTATTTTTGGGTCATGATTAGGGTTAGTTAGTCTTTTGATTAGCTACTGTTAAATCGCCTATCATATCATTTGAGGAGCCAGTTTTTAAAAAAATCATTACCTAATCAATACCTTAGCCAAAATCCTCAAACGCAATAAAATCCTAACGATATCAATAGGGTTTCAGACATATTTGGAAAGATTAGAGCGATTGCGATCGCTCTAATAATGTTAAATGTTAATTAATCCCCATTTCCCATTCCCTATATTTCTAAAGCTGCTTCACCTCGGAGACCAACTTAGCCACCATATCCTTGGCACTACCAAATAACATAGTTGTTTTTTCCTTATAAAACAACTCATTATCCACACCAGCAAAACCCGTACTCATACCTCGTTTAATCACAATAGTTTGCCTAGCCCTATCAACCTCTAAAATGGGCATTCCATAAATTGGACTGTTAGCATCACTGCGAGCTGCAGGGTTAACCACATCATTGGCACCAATGACCAGAGCTACATCAGCTTGTTCAAATTGGGGGTTAATATCCTCCATGTCATATAACTGAGTATAAGGCACATTAGCTTCTGCTAACAATACATTCATATGTCCTGGCATTCTACCAGCTACTGGATGTATGGCGTATTTAACATCTACACCCATGCGCTCCAGTTGATCTGCTAACTCGCGAATGCTATGCTGGGCTTGTGCTACAGCCATACCATAACCGGGTACTATGACCACAGAACGTGCATAACCCAACATCATAGCACCTTCTTCAGGATCAATACTCCGCACAGTTTGATTACCAGTAGCAGTAGTAGCTCCACCACTAACAGTAGAAACAGAACCAAACGCACTAAATAGAACACTGAACAAAGACCGGTTCATGGCCTTACACATAATTTCCGTAAGGATAATTCCAGAAGCACCAACTAAAGCACCAGCAATGATTAACATGTTATTCATCACCACAAAGCCTGCTGCTGATGCTGCCACACCTGATAATGAGTTTAGCATAGAAATTACTACTGGCATATCTCCACCGCCAATGGGTAATACGAACATTACTCCAAGCACCAGGGAAACGGCCACCACTGCCAAAAATACTGGTAAACTATCGGGAGAAGCGATTAAATAGGCACTCCCTGCTAGATATGTACCTAAAAGCAACAAATTCACAGGTTGTTGCAGGGGAAAAGTAATGGGAGTCCCACTAACTAAACCTTGCAATTTAGCAAAAGCTAGAAAACTACCAGTAAAAGTCACACCACCGATTAACACATCCAATAGCATGGATATGTTGATATCCAAAGGTATAGATTGGCCAGCATCCAAAAGACGCCAAAACTCAGCAACAGCTACAAGAGCGGAAGATGCTCCACCTAAACCGTTGAGTAAACCCACCATTTGGGGCATTTCTGTCATTTGCACTTTATAAGCTGCAATAACCCCAATAATGGAACCAATGACTAGACCCACTAATATCATCTCATAATTGAGAACCTTTTGGTCTAGTAAGGTAGCAACTACGGCTAATAACATTCCCACTGCTGCAATAACATTACCATTGCGTGCAGTTGCAGGAGAGCCTAGTTTTTTCAAACCAAATATAAATAGGGATGCGGCCAGCAAGTAGGTGAGCTGAATACTGGTAGGGATAAAACTGGTCATGCTTTAACCTCCTTTTTCTTAAACATCTGCAACATTCTGTCAGTTACCAAAAAACCCCCGACAACGTTAACCATGGCTAATATGACCGCAATTAAACCAAGAATTACGGACAAACTCGTATTTTTCTCCCCCGCTGCTAAAATCGCACCAATTACGGAAATTCCTGAAATGGCATTGGAACCAGACATTAGAGGAGTGTGTAGTGTAGGGGGAACTTTGTTAATGACTTCAAAACCTATAAAAGAAGCCAAAACAAGTACAGACAAAGCTGCAAGTAGTGTTTCAGTCATTTTGATTTGAGATTTATTTCACAGATTGTTAGTTCGAAAATGGTCTTTCAAAAATTAAACCGTAACGGTCTGTAGTGCATCCTTAATGCGTTGATTTCTGATTTCACCATTGTGGGTAATACAAGCAGCATCAACAATGTCGTCTGCAAAGTTAATATTTAGGGCTTTATCTTTAACGACCAGCTGCATTAATGCAGTAACATTCTTGGCATAAAGTTGACTAGCGTGTACAGGCATTGACGAAGGCAGATTAATCGGTCCAATAATAGTCACACCGTGATAAACTATATCCTTACCAGGTGCTGTACAAGCGCAGTTTCCTCCCTGTTCCGCCGCTAAATCCACAATTACAGAGCCAGGTTTCATTCCTTTTACCATATCCTCCGTGACTAGGATGGGGGCTTTTCTACCTGGTACTTGAGCTGTGGTGATGACTATGTCCGAGTGTTTGACGTGTTCAGCAACCACCTCTTGGGTGCGTTTTTTGCTATCTTCAGAAATCTCTTTGGCATAACCACCTGCTGCTGTGGTTTCTTCTGTTAATTTAATCTCTACGAATTTCGCTCCTAAGCTTTGTACCTCCTCCTTCACTGCTGGGCGTATATCAAAAGCCTCCACTAAGGCACCCAGTCTACGAGCAGTAGCTATAGCTTGTAACCCAGCTACTCCTGCACCCATAACAAACACTTTAGCAGGCGCAATAGTACCTGCTGCGGTAGTCAACATGGGAAAATACTTAGGTAGTGCTGCTGCTGCCAATAATACGGTTTTATAGCCAGCTATGGAAGCTTGAGAAGACAAGGCATCCATGCTTTGGGCCCTGGTAGTACGGGGTATGAGTTCCATACTTAGAGCAGTGATTTGCCGTTGTGCTAATTTTCGAGCTACTTCCGGATTACCCAGGGGGTTGAGAAAACTAAGTAACACTGCTCCTGGTTTGAGCAGGTCTATTTCGTGCCGACCATCTTCCCTTTCCTGGGGTGGACTCACCTTGAGCAGTATGTCAGCTTCACCCCATAAGACAGCAGCATCAGTAATAATTTTTGCCCCTGCTGCTTCATAGTCCCCATCACTAAAGTATGCTTTTTCTCCTGCACCGGTTTCCACAGAGATTTCTAGTCCCTGTTTGACCAGTTTGGCTACCATGTCAGGAACTAATGACACCCGCCGTTCACTTACTTCTATTTCCTTAGCAACTGCAATTTTCATTTAGTCTCCTCAAGATGAATAAGATCAATACTCAATATTTCCTAACATCCTTTTTTAGCTTCAGGTTTAACTTTCATGGATTACCTTTGGTGCTATACCAGAGGGAATCTCTAGCTACGGACGTATAGTCCTGGACATTAGCAAGCTGTTGTACTTGATGTATACTTGATGTATATACTATGTGTCAGGTATTGTGTGTAAGTTTTCAGATTATCTTAGGGATTTTTTTTATTCATATTACTGAGTATATTATTGTGGTTCGAAACAAGTAGCTAGGTTGTTGAGATTGTTTTTCTCATTTGTTTAGGGTATTCTAGTGGGTTAGTTAAAGCTGTGTCCAAAATCGAAAAGAAACTTAACGTCCGTAAAAATTGCTTGATGATTGCTGGCACCCTTATGCCAGTTCCTACGTCATACCAATCAAATTTGTCATCGAATGGTTAAAATTATGAAGCGTTTACTCCCGGCTTTAGCCCTATCTAGTTGCCTGTTAACTGGTATTTCCACTACCACCCTAGCTCAAAGCCTACCGGGCTTAACACTATTTAGTGGTGTTAAATCAGAAAATCAGCTGTCCTTTTTCTTGGATTTTGGCGGACAAACTAATAGCACAGATAGATATAGACTAAGAGTGCCTGCCAATAAGATGAAATTGCCAGTATCTCAATTTAATATTACCTATCCTGAACACTACAAAGGTAGCTTCGACACAAAAGAAATAGAAGTTCGAGTTAAAGGTAAAAGTGTAGGTTTAAAAGAAGTTAAATGGGATAAAGAAACAAGAGTAATTGAGATAGTGACCCAAGAACCCGTGCCTGCTCGTAGTAAAGTTGAACTAATTCTCTCCAACGTGCAAAACCCAAGTTTTGGCGGGATGTTCTATTTTAACTGTCAGGTTCTCTCCCCTGGTGGGGTGCAAATTCCTCGCTATCTTGGAACCTGGATCATTAGCATATCCTAAATCTAGTACCTGCAAAATATGTTCTGATCTGGAGTAAAGTGCTAAGATAAGAGATTGTGACTTTTTATAAAATTGCCTAAGAGGAGAAAACAATGCAAAGAACACTGGGTGGAACTTGTCGCAAAAGAAAGAGAACTTCTGGGTTTCGCGCCAGAATGCAAACCCCAACCGGTCGAAACGTAATTAGATCCAGAAGAAAAAAAGGTCGTCATCGTTTGAGCGTTTAATAGGAACCTAGCTAACACAAACCTATTGTGCCGTTGCCAAAAGCATACAGACTAAAATCCCGTGGCGACTTCCAGGCAGTTTTCCGGGAAGGAGTCCGGTGTCATAGCTCTCATTTCACCCTGAGAGCTTTAAAACCCCTATCTCCAACTCACCTGCACTCCTCTTCTATAAATATACCTGCTAACACCTGTGAAAACTTACCTAATACTAAAATTGGTATTTCTATTAGCACTAAAGTTAGCAAAAGAGCAGTGGTTCGCAACCGTATCAAAAGACAAATTACGGGTGTTTTGTACCAATTATTACCGAAGTTATCCAAAGGATGGCGACTGGTGGTAATTGTCAAGCCAAAGACAGGAGAATGGCAGTGCATAAGCCAACAATTTCTGCGAGAATTAGAGCAGTTGTTGGTAAAAGCTGAGGTGATAAATGGGCATTCGTGAGGAAGTTTATTATGAAGGTGGTCCCCACATTGGGGATTTAATTCTCAATCTACTAATTGGCCTGACCATAGTTGGCTTGCCATTGACAATTGGGGCGATTATTAGAGCTTTGTGGTTGCGTTTTAAGATCACTGATCGGCGAGTTGCTGTGATGGGTGGTTGGATGGGACAAAATCGCACTGATGTGATTTATTCAGAAGTTGTGAAGGTGGTGAAAGTCCCTCGTGGCGTTGGTCTATGGGGTGACATGGTGTTAACCCTGAAAAACGGTAGTCGTTTGGAAATTAGGGCTATTCCCAACTTTCGAGAGGTTTATGAATATATCAATGATAGGGTTGCCGCTAAGAATCCTCAATATACTTCTAACCCCTCTTGATCTACCTATTATCTTGTAGGTGCGGCTATCCGTAGCTGGTGATAGTCGCCAGTAAATCACAATTTAGATAAATTAGATTCAGTTTACGTTTACATTACCTTGGGTTGGATTGAGAATAATGGATTTTGGTATTGGGTTTCTCTCGAACAATGTCATGTTGCCAATCATAGACTTTTTCTATGGCGTTTTCCCCAGCTATGGATTGGCAATTGTGGCTTTAACACTAATCATTCGCTTCGCACTCTACCCTCTGAGTGCTGGGTCTATTCGCAGTATGCGTCGCATGCGAATAGTACAACCTTTGATGCAAAAGCGGATGGCGGAAATAAAAGAGCGCTATAAAGATAATCCGCAAAAACAGCAAGAGGAAATGGTAAATGTCCAAAAGGAATTTGGCAATCCCTTAGCTGGATGTTTGCCACTGCTGTTACAAATGCCAGTGTTGTTGGCTTTGTTTGCTACTCTCAGGGGTTCGCCATTTGCGGGTGCTAATTACTCAGTTAACCTACAAATTGTGCCCTCAGAACAAATTGAACGCATTCAACCTCAGGCTTTTGCTACCTCTCCTCAAAACATTTACGTTGCAGACGGTGTGCACACTAAAATCACCGCCATTCTTCCTGGTGGCAATAAATTGGCAGTAGGGGAAAAAACCAAGATCCAATATCAAACTATGGAGGGTAAACCCTTTGATGCACTCTTATTGGAATATCCCCAAACAAAGTTGACCCCCGAATGGAAAATCATTAAGGGAGAAGACCGCATCAAGATTGACTCAGAAGGTAATGTTGAAGCTCTGCAACCAGGGGACGTGACAATTCAAGGCACAATCCCTGGACTAGCTGCCAATAGTGGATTTCTGTTTATTGATGCGTTGGGTAGGGTGGGAGCAATTGATCCCGATGGCAAGGTACACTGGGACATTGTTGGTATGATTATTTTCTTTGGCATTAGCTTATACTTTAGCCAAATGCTGTCTGGGCAAAATTCCAGTGGTGGTAACCCTCAACAGGAAACCGTCAATAAAATCACTCCTGTGATTTTTTCTGGGATGTTTTTGTTCTTTCCTTTACCTGCAGGTGTACTCATGTACATGGTAATTGGTAATGTTTTCCAAACCCTCCAGACCTATATTCTGTCTCGGGAACCTTTACCAGAGGAGCTGCAAAAGATTGTAGCAATACAGGAAAAAGAAAAACAAGCAGCAACGGTAGATGTGAAGACCTTACCCTTTGAACCAAAAGGTTCCAAGAAAAAACAGCCCAATAACAAAGAATCTAAAACCTAAGTAACCCAACTTATGAGTGACATTTCTATGCAGCACAGTGAACAGTGGTTAAAACAATTGCTGCAGTTAGCTGGAATCTCTGCTAATGTTTACAGTCAAATGGGTGCTGCACCAACTTTAGAAACAGCTCCCCTGGAACCAAATAGCTATTGGTTGACAATTGATGACTCTAATTTAATGCCCGAACAGATACGGGTATTGATAGGTACTAGCGGATCCGTTTTAGATGCTATACAGTCCTTGGCTAATTCTGTGTTGAACTTACATCACCAGGAACAGGAACAAATATCCTATATCATTGAGTTGAATGGTTATCGTGTCCTAAGACAAGCAGAAATCAGTACTTTGGTGAAAACTGCAGCTCAGGAAGTGCGGTTTTCCGGAAGGGAGGTGGAAATTAGATCTCTGAATTCCGCTGAGAGACGACAAGTTCACAGCTTCTTGAAGGAATTTCCAGATTTGGAAACCTTTAGCCGTGGTCGGGAACCTAATCGCAATCTGGTGATTCGTTTAGCCACTCAATCGCCAGCTAATTCTGATTACTCAAGCTAAAATGGGGTTAAATGCGAAGGTTTAACAATACTTTCCAATTGGGTAAATATTGAAGTGTATTCATAAGTATCATGGATGCTATTTTTCTGCCACAACTAACTAAGGCTCCGCAGTGTACAGAAGAGATTCAGGTTGATGAATTTCTACCGGGGCTAGAAACTTTAACACCCGTGCGTGGTGTTGTTCGTTTGCAACACCATGGTAATTACTTAGAAGTTTCTGGTAAAGCAGAATCTATAATTACTTGTAGCTGTAACCGATGTTTACAACAATATAATCAGAGGTTGGCTATTAAGACTAAAGAAATTATTTGGTTTGACACTAATTCTAGTCCGGTAGAAGATTTACCCTTGGAAAGGGAAGTTGCTATGGAGGATTTGGTAGAAACCATTGCACCTGATGGTTATTTTGATCCTGGTGAGTGGGTATATGAACAGATGTGTTTAGCCATTCCTCAACGCCAGTTATGTAACTCAAATTGTCCGGGAATTATAGCTACTGGTGTTAATGAAAGTTCAGTTGATAGACGTTGGTCAGCTTTAGAGAAATTGAAAAATCAACTTTCCTAGGGTTTTGATTAATTGGAAATAGGTAAAACTTTTTCCAATTACTTTTCAATTTTAGTCACCAGGTCAATCCCAACTGATGTAGTAGTCTTTTTAAGGGGGATTCTCTTTTCAGTTTTAACGCTAGTATTTGGGTGCTTTGTAGTCTATTAAAGTTGTTATCACCCACCAAAATTAGAGAAATATTGCCATCGGATAATTTTGGTCCGATAGTTAGTCCCTCTATATTATCTAAGGGTAGGGGTAGGGTTTGCAAATCTAGAAGTAATTTTTTCTCAACTGGTTTGATTTTGCCGATGTCAATAGCTTTAAGACTAGGGATATTCTGAATATCATCAGCATTGTTCAGAGACACTTCGAATAGGGAAACTGCAAAGCCCACACCGGTAAAGCTTCTTTCTAAACTGAGAAAGTTTCCTCTATTATCTAAAGCTACTAAATCCGACAGTCCACTATAAAATCTATCCATGAAGTTAAATAGGGGTGTAACTGGTTCCATAGGGTAGAGAAATTCTTTTTGCGGTTGATTATAAGTGAGGTTATATTGTAGAATTCTACACAGAGTGCCAAATTTGGGTTTAGCAGCTTCACCATCTTGAACTAGGGCGTTTTCCGTAGCTGTAAACAACATTTGATTGTTAGGTGTGATTGTCAAACTTTCAAAGGTTAAACTATTATGCACACCCCGTTGATTTTTGCCATCGGGTAAAAATTTCTCTGGTATGGGTAGACTATTAATTGCGTTCCCTGAAGCTAGAGAAAATTCCCGAATAAACGGATTAATTGATTGACTGACATCCCCCTCTGAAGAAATAAAGACGGTGGATTTTTTTGTCACTGCAATACCCTCGGGATCAATTCCCCCAAGGGCAAATTTTCGATTGTTTTCATCTAGTAGAGTTGTGACACCTACAGGTAGTACTTTGCTTTGGTCTAACTTACCTTTACTTAGGTCAATTTTGAAGTTATAGAACCGAGGTGGTCCTTTTTGTCCCCGGTTATCGGAAACAACATAGTAAAGATCGTGATCAACATCATAGGTAATTCCTGAGAGTCCACCTATTTCAGTATTTTGAAAGGTATATCCCGTGGGTAAAGTAGCTACACCAAGAAATTCTATGTCCGTGATTATAACGCTTGCAGTGGCTATCTGACCTAAAAATAAACCTATAATACTAACAATGACCATGGTAATAATACCATAAATGACCATTCTGGGATTTTTCCATTTGGCTTTTTTGTGTTCTTTCATCTTGAACTCACATTCTGCAGATAATCCAGAGCGATGACCCATCTTAACATATACTTAATAGATGACTATTATTTATTTAGGTAGTGTTCAGCGTGAGAAATTCCCCCAGCTTAGATCCTGATTTGAGGAAAAACTTAGTAGTAATCTTTACATGTGGTTTGTTGTTTTGGTCAGCTTTGGCGTCCCTATTGCCCACACTGCCATTATACATAGAGTCCCTAGGGTCAACAAAGCAACAAATTGGTATTGTTATGGGTAGCTTTGCTGTGGGAGTATTAGTGTTTCGCCCCCAGGTAGGAAAATTAGCAGACCGTCAGGGGAGAAAGCTAGTTTTACTAATTGGTATGGTAGTAGCCACAATTGCCCCTTTAGGTTATTTAGCAGTAAAATCCCTGGTGGGATTGATGCTAATTAGAGCCTTTCATGGTATAAGCATTGCAGCATTTGCTACAGCCTATATTGCACTAGTATCGGATTTAGCTCCGGATAACCGTCGTGGCGAAGTTATTGGGTATATGAGCTTAGTCAATCCCATTGGGGTAGCTGTTGGTCCTGCCCTGGGTGGATATTTACAAGCCATAGCGGGTTACACCCCATTATTTATTTTCTCCAGTTTACTAGCTGGTTTAGGTTTAATCTGTGTGATTCCTATAACCAATCCCCCCACATGGAAAAATAACAAACAAGAAACAGGGGATGATTTCTGGGGAATTTTAATTAGTCCTCGAGTTCGTGTCCCAGCAATTATATTATTGATCATAGGTTTTTCCATTGGTACCATACACACCTTTATCGCTCTGTTTATTAAATCAATAGGAATTGATTTAAACGCTGGCTTATTTTTCGCTGCTGCGGCCATTTCCAGCTTTGTTATTAGATTATTTGTAGGTAGAGCTTCAGACAAATATGGTAGGGGTTTATTTGTCACTCTTAGTTTAATCGGTTATGGCATAGCCATGCTAACTATTTGGCAAGCCAACAGTTCTCCAATTCTCCTATTGGGAGCAATTGTGGAGGGTGCTGCTTCTGGTATTGCCATTCCCATGATTTCCGCCATGATGACTGATAGAGCCCTACCCCATGAACGAGGGCGCATTTTCAGTGTATCCCTGGTGGGATTTGATCTGGGACTGGGTATAGCTGGTCCAGTGGTGGGTTACATAGCCCAATCCACTAGCTATCGTCATGTTTTTGGTCTTAGTTTTGGTTTAACCCTCCTGGCTATTTTAATCTTTATGTCCCAATCTAATCATGGGGTATTCCAATCACTACGCTTTGCCCTAGGTCGTAGTAAGGATGTTTATCAACGATCAGCAAGCGATTCTCCAACCTTATCTACCAATACCTAAATATTGGAAACCAGCGTTAATCAACATTTTTGGTTCTAGAAAATTTCTGCCATCAATCATTACAGCATGTTTCATCAGTTTCGCCATTTTTCCATAGTCCAAGCTGATAAATTCTTGCCACTCTGTTACTAGCACTAAAGCATCACAACCATCTGCCAATCTTTCAACATCGGTTTCCACTAACACCCCGGAAAGACCATGGCGCATACCAGATTGGGAAATGACCGGGTCGTAAGCTTTTACTTTTGCGCCTAAACGATTTAGCTCCTGTATAAGTTTAAGCGCAGGGGCATCCCGTAAATCATCTGTATCTGGTTTAAAGGTTAGACCCATCAGTCCTACGGTTTTACCTTTGAGAATTTTTAACGCCTGTTGCAATTTTTCTATGGCAATTACCCGTTGTCTTTCATTTACACTTACCGCAGCTTTGAGTATTTGGGTATCATAACCATAGTCATCAGCAGTGTGAATTAGAGCTGATATATCCTTAGGAAAACAAGAACCACCCCAACCAATTCCAGCTTGTAAAAATTTGCTGCCAATGCGGGAATCTAAACCTATGCCTTTTGCTACTTGAGTAACATCCGCACCTACGCGATCGCAAATATTTGCTACTTCATTAATAAAGCTAATCTTAGTGGCTAAAAAGGCATTTGCCGCGTATTTTACCATTTCAGCTGAACTCAAATCCGTCACCAACAAGGGTATGGGTGGTAAGGATTTGTCCACGGCAAATTTTCTTTCTATAATTGGGGCGTAGAGTTCTTTCATCATACCAATAGCTTCTGGACTACTTCCTCCTAGAACAATTCGGTCTGGGTTAAAAGTATCATAAATTGCCGAACCTTCCCGTAAAAACTCTGGATTGCTAACCACATCAAACTCAGGGGAATTTACTCCTTCTACCAAGGATGCTTGGCGTTCAGCAAGGCCATCTAGCACAATCATTCGTACCCAATCACCAGAACCAATAGGTACGGTAGATTTATTCACAATCACCTTATAACCATCATTCAAACTTGCTCCAATACCACGAGCTACTGCTTCTACATATCTAGTATCACTTTCACCATTTGGTAAGGGAGGTGTTCCCACTGCAATAAACAGAATTTCCCCATGGGCCACTCCTGCGACTAAATCTGCTGAAAAATGAATATTACCGCTATTTATGGCAGATTGCATAATTTCCGATAGTCCTGGCTCAAAAATTGGCGATTGTCCAGACTTCATCATTTTAATTTTTTCTTCGTTGTTATCTATACAAATAACATCATGTCCAATGTGTGCTAGACAGGCTCCCGTTACTAACCCTACGTAACCGGTTCCAATTACACAAACGCGCATCTTTCAACTCCTAATTTTTTCTAATTTTTGTATAATTCAATATTTTTAGTCATTAGCATGAATACGGGAGTAGAAGTCTTCCACAGTCATCTTTAACCCGGTTTGTAGAGAAATTGTTGGTTCCCAATTTAACCAGGTTTTGGCCCTGGTGATATCGGGACGACGACGACGGGGATCATCTGCGGGTAGGGGTGTAAATTTAATTTGCACCTCTGGATTAATCATGTTTTGTATTGTCTGGGCCAGTTCTAAAATTGTGTATTCTTCTGGATTTCCTAGGTTGACAGGACCAGTGTAATCACCATTCATTAATTTAATTAAACCTTCTACTAGGTCTGAAACATAGCAGAAACTCCGAGTTTGTTGACCTTCCCCATATACAGTTAGGGGATTACCCCTCAAAGCTTGAACTACAAAATTACTAACCACCCGACCATCGTTTTCTAACATCCTTGGTCCATAAGTGTTAAAAATTCTAGCTACCCGAACATCTACTTTATTTTCTCGGTGATAGTCAAATGTTAATGTTTCAGCAACCCTTTTACCTTCGTCATAACAGGAACGAATCCCGATGGGATTTACACTACCACGATAGTCTTCCGTTTGGGGATGGATTTCTGGATCTCCATAAACTTCGCTAGTAGATGCCAATAAAAATCTAGCCTTGACTCTCTTGGCTAAACCTAACATATTCAAAGTTCCCATTACATTTGTCTTGACAGTTTTAATGGGGTTGTATTGGTAATGTACTGGGGATGCGGGACAGGCTAAATGATAAACTTGATCTACTTCTAAGCGAATTGGTTCGGTAATATCATGACGAATAATTTCAAATCTAGGATTATTTAACCATGACAGCAAATTTTGTTTACTTCCTGTGTAAAAGTTATCAAGGCATATAACTTCATGATTGTTGGACATTAGACGGTCTATAAGATGAGAACCTATAAAACCCGCTCCACCAGTGACTAAAATTCTCATGGTTGTTTGATTATTATTACTCCTATAGGATATTCATGCTGGTTGCAAATTGAGAAGTGTGCCAGCCAAATTTGTTCGGTTCTAACTGTTCGTTCTAACTAGGGATGGATCTGACCAAGAATAAATCTTAATTGATCATAATCGTCCTTTAAAAGTAAACTTAGGTAGCGACAGGCTTTTACAAGCCATTCTCTGTCTAATTTACGTAATTTATAAACTTCACGAATCGCGGATGCAACTAATGATTCTACTGGTGCTCCGGGAACTAACAGTAAGGTTCGCAGAAAATCCATATTGTCCGTAAATCTAAGTATAGATTCTGGTCTACACTTATACACTGCCTGATGAATTTGAGGTGGACGTTGAGGTAAATAGTGATACATTTGTCTTTGAGTAGATATGTCCGATGGTGCCTCAAAACCAACAATAGCAGCTTTAAATTCTGTTTTCAACATGGCAAATATTTGGGGTTGTTCCTGACGTAAATTTTTTAGGGACAACCCCAGGGCCCGCGCCCGGTGCACACTGTCTATGGGAGCAGTAGTGGCATAGTATACTACAGCATATATTTGATTATCGGATTCTTCATCAAAGGCGGAAATCCAGCTACCAAAAGCTGGCATTAGGGGAAATCTTAAATCTTCCGGATCCAAACACTGAGCCAGAAACTCGGTAGAGCTGGTTTCAATTACCTCAGCAATGTGGTCAGGATGACGATCTTCTGTGGCAAACTGTGGTAAAGGTAAAAACATGTTGATACTGGTATAAGAGAAGAGGGTGGGTGACAATCGTGAGTATAAAATCCCCACCCAAACTTCATGGTCATTTTCCTTTTTTTGTGGGTATAGTTTCCACTACTTCTAATTCCGGAAGGCGAAAGGTGATAATTTTATCCCAGTTACCTCCTTCAAAAAGAACGGCAACTTTACCATCGCTAACCCGTTGTACAAGTCCTTCATAACGATAATAAGTGTCTGCAGTATTTTTGACGCGAACAGTAGCTCCAGGTAGAATCATGTTTTTATCCTCAAATTTTGTTGTTAGCTTGATCATATAGTAATCCTAAACTATTGGGTATTGGGGGGGGGAAGATCAATTTAGTAGTATTTTTGTTGCTGACGGAAAATGGCTACAGATTCCACTATTCCTAGACTGATAAAGTTAGTCAACATTGCTGAACGTCCATAGCTCATCCAGGGTAAGGGTATACCCGCCACCGGTGCTAAACCCAGAGTCATACCAACGTTGACAATCAGTTGAAATACAATCATTGACAATACACCAATAGCTATTAGGGAGCCAAAATTATCTTTGGCAGTTTTGGCCACATGGAGCAATCGGAAGCAAATTAAACAGTACAGGGATAAGACTATTAAACAACCAATAAAACCAAATTCCTCCCCAACTGCGGAAAAGATAAAATCTGTGTGCTGCTCGGGAACAAAGTTTAATTGAGTCATTGGACCTTTAAATAATCCCCATCCCCACACTTCCCCTGCACCAATAGCAATGCGGGATTGCACCAGGTGATAGCCAGCTCCTAGGGGGTCGTGGTCAGGGTTCATAAACACAGTCAGTCGGTTTTTTTGATATTCTTTTAAGACATGATTCCAGGCAAAAACCCCCAGTTCACCACCTAACATGTTTAAACTAAAACTGGTGATCGCACCAATGTTAAATTTCCGCCAGGGTAAATTTAACCACCCTAAAACCCCCATGGCGATCGCCCAGAGTACTCCCAGGGGACTAAAAATGAGTTCTTTAAAGAGTATAATTGGTTGAGACAAGGGCCAAGAGGTACTAAACAAAATAGCAGATATTACTGGGGAACCCATCAGGATTAACCAAGCAGGGTTAGCATCCGCCCAGTAGAGCATTCCTATAACTATGGAGGCGAATACTAGTGAGGTAGCTAGGTCTGGTTGTAAAAACACTAGTAACCAGGGAACTCCTGTAAATGCTAAAGCTCGAAAAAAATTGTCCAGACTGGAAGCTGTGCGCTTGTGCAAGAGAGCTGCTAGGGTTATAATAATTCCTATTTTAGCAAATTCCGAAGGTTGTACATTAAACCCTAAAACGCTAATCCATCTTTGAGCCCCTTTAGCACTTGTACCAACTATCATCACTAAAATTAGGCTGAAAGTAGTCAACCCGTAGGTGAACCAGTGCCATTCTATTAGTTTTTCATACCGAAACCGAGATAGACACAAGGCTATAATCGACCCAATACCGGTGATCAGCCAATGCCACCACCAATCAGTAACAGGTTGATTGCGTTCTGTACTAAATATCATCAACCCGCCAAATAAACTAGCTGCCACAGGTAGACATAATAGCAACCAGTCCATTTGTTGCCAGGGTTTTATCCAAGAATGCCAAGTAAATTTTCGAGTTGAACGTTTTAATAACATTATACTAATAAACAGTAGATGTTAACACTAATCATGTTAGAGCTGCTATAGAAACCTTAGCAGCGATCCCTTGGGCGATCGCCTTCAGGGACTGAGCGGAAACTGAGTCTGGGTGAGAAATGACCACAGGTATACCATTATCTCCACCAATTCTGATAGACATTTCCAAAGGTACACGCCCCAAAAGTGGTACTTGCAATTCTGCAGCTGTTTTAGAACCACCACCGGAACCAAAGATGTCATATTGTTTATCCTGTTGATCCGGAGGGATAAAATAACTCATATTTTCCACAATTCCCAACACGGGGACATTCATCTGTTGGAACATCCGTAAACCCTTGCGGGAGTCCAACAAAGCTACGGTTTGAGGTGTGGTAACAATCACTGCACCTGATATAGGCACTGCTTGACTTAGGGTTAATTGGGCATCTCCCGTTCCAGGTGGCATATCCACGATTAAATAGTCAATTTCACCCCATGCAACCTGATATAGGAACTGACGAATCACACCATTGAGCATGGGACCACGCCAAACAACTGGCTGATCCCGGTCTATTAAAAAGCCCATGGATACTAACTTCACACCGTAATTAAAAGCTGGTTCCAGGATTTCCCCGTTTTCTGAGGAGCGCACGGCAATTTCTGCATCTGCTAAACCTAACATAGTTGGGTCATTAGGACCGTAAATGTCAGCATCTAATAAACCCACTTTAGAACCTGCTTGTGCTAAAGCCACAGCCACATTGACAGCTATAGTGCTTTTACCAACTCCACCTTTACCACTAGAAACAGCAATTATATTTTTTACTCCCTGGATACCAGTCCTGTCCGGTAGAGATTTCTGTTGGGGTATTTCCGCTGTTACCTCGACTGTTATATCTGTAACACCTGGTAAATTACGAATAGCTTTTTTACAATCTTCTACAATAAATTCTCGTAATGGGCAAGCGGGAGTAGTCAAGACTAAAGTAAAGCTAACTTTGCCACCATCAATTTTTACGTTGCGAATCATATTTAGTTCCACCAAACTTTTGCGAAGTTCTGGGTCTTCTACTGGACGCAACACTTCCAGCACTGACTGGGAATTGAGGAGATTGGACATAAATACCCGCCTTAATCAAATTTAAAAGACTTTAATTTTTACTAATTTAAATCTTAACCTTCTGTGGTTAATAGTTAAACATTAGATCCCTGGGACATTTCCGCTGCTTCTACTAAACAGCGTGCCACCCGATCTATATATGAACCAAACAATGACCAAATTATCGGGGATAACCAACCACGTAAGTCCACTGAATAGGATAAATAACTACCACAGAGAGTAGACTCTATTTGATAAGTTACTCTTTCTTCTATACCAGGAACTGCCAAAATACGAACGCTTAGCAGTTGTTTAGGATTTACCCGTTCTACGAAAATATGAATAGGAACTGGCCAAAATCTTGACACTGCCTGAAATATTAATCCTGGCTTGGGCACTAAACCTAGGGGTACATTAGTGCTTTTAAACAAGGGATGCCAGGAAAAGTCTGTGAGATCTGACACCTTGAACCACAATTGATCTACGGAAGCAGAGCTGATTTGTCGATAGGTTCTCATTAGGGAAACGCAAACTCGACGATGCTTACGGTGGAGGAATTTGGATAACCAATCTTGCACTCTTATCTCTCCTATCTACAATTTGTCTGTTTAATGGTCAGCGGTGCATCCTAGACACATTTTCATTTTCCATTTCATTGTAGAACATGGGAAGCATCTGATATGCACAATCGGCCCTTTTCTCACCTGGGTGAACTTAATTTATTCTGATATAGTTTCTGATATAATTTTCCCAAACGATTTGTCGTTTTGATTGACGTAAAACTTCCAACTTCTGTAAAAATTGTAATCTTTAGGTTCGGGAATCTATGTTGACTAACTCGCAAACCCCCACTCTCTCAGCAGAATTATCCAAATTTCTTCCCCCCCCTGACTCTCAAACTAGAGCCAGTCAGTTCATGAAACAACTACAAGATAAAATTACTACTGAGTTAGAACTATTGGATGGTGGGAGCAAATTTACTGAAGACTCCTGGGAGCGTATAGAAGGTGGTGGTGGGCGTTCCCGTGTCTTGCGTGAAGGGACAGTTTTTGAACAAGCTGGTGTTAATTTTTCCCAAGTGTGGGGCGATCAGCTGCCACCATCTATTTTAGTTCAGCGCCCAGAAGCTGCAGGACATGGCTTCTATGCTACTGGTACTTCCTTAGTTTTACATCCGCGTAACCCATACATACCTACTGTTCATTTGAACTATCGTTACTTTGAAGCAGGTCCGGTATGGTGGTTTGGCGGTGGTGCTGATTTAACTCCTTACTACCCTTTTGCTGAAGATCCTATTCATTTTCATCAAACTCTTAAAAATGCTTGTGATAAACATCATGTAGATTACTACCCAGTGTTTAAACGCTGGTGCGACGAATATTTCTATCTTAAACATCGGGGTGAAACCAGAGGTGTGGGAGGCATATTTTTAGATTATCAGGATGGACAGGGTGATATTTATCGAGGTCCTGATTCCCAGGGGGAAGCTGCTAACTACAGTCGAAATTTGACACCGCTACCCCGTCGTACCTGGGAACAAGTGTTTTCTCTAATCCAAGACTGTGGTCAAGCATTTATCCCAGCTTATGCACCTATTGTGCAACGTCGCCGAAATACGGAATATGGCGATCGCCAGCGTAGTTTCCAATTGTACCGTAGAGGTAGATATGTAGAATTTAACCTAGTTTATGACCGAGGTACGATTTTTGGACTACAAACTAATGGACGCACGGAGTCCATTTTAATGTCCCTACCTCCTTTGGTTCGCTGGGAGTATGGCTATCAACCACAACCAAATTCTCCCGAGTCCGAATTGTATGAAACTTTCCTCAAACCCCAAGACTGGCTCAATTGGAAGTTACAATCTAGTCATTGAGTGTATGTAGCATTGGTATGGGCTGGTATAATAATATGGCAGCAAGACAGCAGCTTTTTAATATTCCAGCCTCAATTGGTAAAAACTGCTAAAACTATTAGACAAGAATATTAACAAATATGCTCTCTATACAAGAAAAAAGCTATCAGACTAAAAGCGATGAAACTGTAATTGTTTTAGCACCAGCGGGTCGCCTTGATATTACAACTGCTTGGGAATTTAGATTAAAGTTACAGGAGTGTATTAGTAAGAAGAATTGTCATCTAGTGGTGAATTTGGGAGGAGTAGATTTTATTGATAGCTCTGGTTTAACTTCCTTGGTAGCTGGAATGCGTGATGCAAACAAGTTAAATAGAACTTTTCGCATTTGTAATATTCATCCAGATGCAAAACTCGTTTTTGAGGTCACCATGATGGATACTGTGTTTGAAATCTGTGAAACAGAAGAGGAAGCTTTTGCTATTCCTTTTTGAATGCACAACTGAATCTAAGAAAGGACGGCTTTTTGTTAGAATAGGAAATAACAATACATTGCCCTTAACATTTTCCTTGTGAATAACTTCCGTACTGTCTCTGATACAAAGCGAACTTTCTATAGCCGTCATACCCGCCCCATCAACACTATTTACCGTCGGGTAGTAGAGGAATTGATGGTAGAGATGCACTTGCTGTCAGTCAATGTAGATTTTAGCTACAATTCAATCTATGCCTTAGGGGTTGTCACAACTTTTGACCGCTTTATGCAGGGCTACCAACCATCCAAGGATCTAGTATCTATTTTTAATGCCATCATTTGTGCTGTGGAGCAGGATCCCCAGGTGTATCGCCAGGATGCAGCCAAGCTCAAGGCTATAGCTAACTCTTTTTCTGTAAAAGACTTAATTGCTTGGTGCAGTCAAACTACCCCATTGGATCAAGATGCTAATCTGCAAGCGGAACTACAAGCTATAGCCCAAAATCCTAATTTTAAATACAGTCGTTTGTTGGCTATTGGTTTATTCTCCCTATTGGAATTGTCAGATCCTGAATTTGTTAAGGATGAAACTCAGCGCAATCAAACTATTGCAGTTATTGCTCAAGGTTTAAAATTGTCTGAGGATAAACTAAATAAGGATTTAGACTTATATCGTTCTAATCTTGATAAGATGGAACAAGCACTAACAGTTATGGCGGACATGCTGGCTGCGGACAGGAAAAAGCGTGACCAGCGTCAGCAGAACTCTGGTAATCCTCCTCTGGCTCCAACTAATGAATAATTAGGGGCGTCATTGACGCTGAAATTCCCCGCGTTTATGCGTGGGGAATCTCAAAATAAGAAAACTCCCCTGAACTCGTTTGGTTTACAATCTAATAAAGAGTTTCAGGGAAGCAAAAAATAGGTTTTTAAAAATCACATCTTACCTTTGGGGTACAGGTGTTTGGGGAATAGTAATAGGGGGAGAATTCCCAGCAGTTGGTGGTGTGGGAAGGGCACTTGGTGGATTCAACCCAGGATCAGCACCAGGAACCGTGGGTAAATTTAGTGGTGGTACAATCGGAGTCCCAGGAAGGTTTAGTGAATCAATCACCGGTTGAGAAGCTCCGGGGATAATTCCCAAGGACACTCGGTTTCCCCCCACTTGTCTGAGTAAATCTAATGTTTGAACCACATCATTATAGGTAGCTGTGCGAGAAGCATTCAGAACTAAAATACCCTGGGGATTTCCAGTAATATACTGTTTTAATCGCACTTCCAATTGTTCCCTGGTCACCGGATCCTTTTCAATGTAAGTTTTACCTACAGCATCAATAGTAACTGGTAAAATGTTACTTGGCTGGGAACTAGCAGCGGAGGTAGTACCTGTGGTAGCTTTGGGTAAATCAACATTAATTGCCTGCTGTCTGGTAAATTGCAGTGCTGCTAATAGGAAAAAAGTCAGGATGCAAAAAACAACATCAATCAAAGGAATAATTTGAATCTGAACTTCTTCAATGGGGGTATGCAGGTTAACTTTCATTTTCTGGCTCTGATTCTGAACTGGTCACAGGATTTTCAATAGGGTGAGTCAACTCTTCTTCCACTGGAGATTCTTCTGTAATGAAAACAAATTCTCTTTTCTTAGACTCAGGTGGAGATTGACGATACAACAACTCTAAATCATTGCCAGCTTTATTAAACACTTTCACTTGATTAACCGCAAAGGATTGAAATAGACGATAAAACACTAAGGTGACAATGGCAACTATCAAACCAGAAGCAGTGCTAATTAAGGACTCACCAATACCTGTGGTGACACCCGCTGTAGATTCTGTACCCAGATCACCAATTTTAATTGCTCGCAAGGATTGAATTAAACCTAAAACCGTACCTAATAATCCTAAGAGTGGTGAAAGCGCGATTACAGATTCTAGAAGTTTTTCTCCCCTTCTCATTCCTGCTATTTCTTCTGCTGCTGTAGACTCCAAGGCTAGTTTAAAGGTTTCAGCATCACTTTTTTGCAACCGCAGTGGGGCGTATAGAAAACGACCTATGGGCTGATCAGTGGCTTTTTGGGCAATTTCTGTGGCTATTTCCCAGCTATCTATTGCAGCATCTAGCACTCTTTCTACTACTTGTTTTTCTTGGCTCAAAATTCGTAGCCAAAACCACAAACGCTCAAAGATTACACTTAGAGATAGTACGGACAGTACTAACAGCGGCCACATGGCTGGACCGCCTTTCTTGAACAAATCTAAAATATCCACTTTTCCAGTCTCCTCACTACACTAAATATAGCAATTATGCTAGAACATTTTTCTTAACCACTAAATTCTGGAAAAAAATATGAGCTTTTCCGTACAATCACTTTACTCTTGGTATGGCAGTTTGATCCGTAAACCTAAGTACCGCTGGTGGGTAATTATGGGAACTATTGTTTATTTGGTTAGTCCCATTGATATTGCCCCCGATTTTATCCCTGTTGTTGGTCAAATTGATGACTTGGTTTTATTAACATTATTGGTATCGGAAGTGTCTAAATTGGTTATTGAGGGCTGGAAGTCTTCTAAAGCTAAAACTAACTCCCCTATAAAGGATGTTGATTCAAAAGATGTGGTAATTGAGGTAACCAAACAATAAAGCTGGTTCCCGGAAGAGAAGAGGATGCGCTATCAAATTCTACTGCAGGGCTGAAAACCTCTATTTCTCCCTGCATTTGTGCTATCAGTTGTTTGGCGATCGCCATTCCTAAACCTGTGCCGGGAATGTCAGTATTAGCTTGTACTCCTCTGTAATTTCTTTCACCCAAACGATCCAGATCCTCTTTGGGTATACCCGGACCTGTATCGCTAATAGCTATACCCTGAAAGTCTGTATTTTTTTGTAGAGACTGAATGGAGATTTTTCCACCCACAGGGGTATATTTTATGGCATTATCTATGATGTTACTGAAAACCTCTGTGAGTGCCTTAATATTGGCTTTTACTGGTGGTAAATGGTTGGGAATGTCTATTAAAAGTTGAATAGTTTTTTCCTGAGCTAGGACTTGTGCAGATGCTAGTAGGGGTAGTAGTATATCTTTTAAATGACAACTAGTAGGCTCTTCTCCCGTTCCTGGCAACAACAGCGGAGCTGTTTTCTGGGGAGATGCTTCCACTGTAAGTGCTAATCCTAGTGTGGGAATAGCTGTTGTGTCTCTGTTTTTTGAGTCTAAAACCTGATCAAAGTTTTGCAATAACTCCTGCAGGCGATCGCTTTGGTTGATAATATTTATGGCTACTTCCCTATTAGTATCATTAGATCTTAATCTTTTTAAAAGAAGTTTACCAAAAGTACGAATAGCAGTCAGAGGATTACGAAACTGATGTAAAAGATTATCTAGTAAGTCCCCCTGCTCCTTTTGTAAGGCTTTTTCCTGCTGTAGTTGGTGTTGTAACCAAACTTGACGCTGATCCAATATACAGGCGATCGCTAAAGTTGTAGCTATGCGGCGAACTTCTTCTTCTTCCACTTGTTTCCACTGACGATCTTCCCTTGCTGTCAAAAGCAGTCCCACCATTAAACCTTCATATACCAGGGGTAATACAACTTGGTACTGTCCAAATAGATATTTATCTTCTAAGTTAAGGGACTTATTATAATCACTAGTATAAGCACCAGTTGATTGGGGAGATGAGGGAATATAGTCTAATCTTGGTGCTAACAGTTTTTGATCTGGTAATGACAACACATAACTAGAGTCGCTCAAATTTTCTAAATTGCCAAATTTGAGGTTGTTAACTTTTATTCTACCCACGTCCTGGGAATAATTTAATCGAGAAGCTTCTGGATAAACCAGAACGGGAATTAATAACCCTTCTCCACTGGGGTGGTCTACCAGTTCCTGTGTTAAGTAGACTACACTTGAAGACGCTCCCAGTCCCTGGGTTAACAGTGATACTTGCTCTTGACATAGAGCAATAAAATCAGAACTGGCAGACATTAACATTTTTTGAAATTCACTGAATAAGTGTATAAGTGCTACGGATGCCTATCAACTATTTTGTAAGCATTTTGGCTAAAGCTATAACAGAAATTAGAATTTAGAGGTTATGTGTGTAAGCTAGTTATGTTTTATCAATGGGCGCCCTTTTGCCATCTTGTTTATTGGTATCCGTTACCTATTCTAATTCCTAATTGTTAAGTGAAGTGAATTTATCACCATTTATTATTTTATTACTATTTTAATATTACTTCAGCTATCATATAACACCTTAACTACTACGATTTGCGTATTTATTAATATTTAATATACACAAGTTATTTTAAAATTACTGAGTAATTGATCCCAGTTGAGGAATAGATTGATAGAGATGTATCGAAAGGTTAAAAACCATTGATTTTTTCTGGCAACCCGTATATAATTACCACGAGTTTTGTAGCTGTGACTACAATCTTCTAGCTTGAAAGAGGAGGACAATAAGTTGGCAAGGAGACGTAAAAGAAAAAGCCGTCGTCGTCAGGAAGGACGACGGATTCTGGAAAATGTGCCTCAGTACAGCATAGAAAGCGGCGAAGACAAACCAGTGACAGCAGCGAGAAAGTTTATTCACGCTGAAGGTATCTTGCCTCCTGCCTTGCTATTAGTAAAAAGGAACGAACACACCACAGACCGTTATTTTTGGGCGGAAAAGGGTCTGTTTGGTGCTCAATACGTAGAAGAGAACCATTTTTTATTCCCTAGCTTGAGAATGTTGGAAACTCCAGCTAGTGCAGAACAACTAGTGAATCTGGCAAATCGCTAGGTTCTGGAATGGTTTTTTTACGCATTCAACTTCTTACTTCTGACCCCAAAATCAATTAACTGGCAAAATTGAACAGTTGACGCAAAAATTCAATTTTTTTTTAGTTTGTGGCCGAACTGACAGTGGTGCTAATCAATTGGATAATTAAACCTGGTACAGCAGAGAGTGACAACAAAATCAAGCGAAGGGTATGTTACTAAAATAACTGAGTTAAGTTGATTTCTTAGTAAGACCATTAATACAAAGTTTGTTATGTGCTCTCTGTTTTCCGGTTGGAAGTAGGTAATTGGTGTCAGGGTGTTAGGTTATCACATCGACAATTTTTACTTGTAAAGCTTTTACTTGTAAAGCCCTTTTTAACTCCGCGAGTTCATCTCGGTGAGCAGTGACAGTGATTATACTTGAGGGGTGTTGTTCATTTTGGCAAAACTCCATTTTGAGTAATACCTTCTCAATTCTTCCGGATTGGCGCCAGTAGAATATACCACTTAATGGTGCTACTAAAACCAAAAAAAATGGATTCTGACTGGAAAAAAGCTGGGCTAAAACTAGTCCTAGACAAGCAAGACCTAGAGCAGCTAAAACAGTCAGAAACACAGCTAAAAACCAACTAGGTTGGACAAAGCCCTCGAAAATGACTTCCTTTTTTTCTGGATCTGCGGAAACCACTCGATAAGCACGGGATTGGAAATAGTCCTTGAGTTGACCCATCAGGATGGTTTCATCGTCTTCAGAGGCTATTTTTGCTTGTTCAGTGCGATCTTTGGTGGAAGCACGAATAAAGAAAAACAACCCCACAAGCAATAACAAGGTGAGGAGAAGGGTGGATGGAATGATAGCAGTATCCATGACTTTTATTTTTTTAAATGAATCCCACCTATTTATTATTAATGATTGTTGATCTATTCTGGAGTCAAACCAGTCAAGTGGGATTTTTGATAGTCACTAAGAGATAAGCTACTAGATCTATTGACTTTTATAGAAGTTTCTTAAAGAGTTTATTGATCCTACTATGGGAATTATTTAAATATGACGAAGGACTTGGAAATGCAATCCACTAATATAAGAGCGATCGCCCAGATGTTTCGCTTAGCGGGTTGGATTAGTTTTTGGATACAACTAGTATTAGGTGTGATATCTGGGATAATAGTATTGCTATATGCCTTTTTTAGTCAGAGACCGGGTAGTCCTAATAACAATCCGGGCACGGGATTTGGCATATTTTTGGCCGTATGTGGATTAATAGTTTTAGGTGCGGGTATTTATTTAGGTTACAGGTATACAAGAATTGGTAAACAACTGGACTCATCCAATCCTAGCAATCGTCCACGAAAACTAGAGAGTGTACAGGTGATTAGACTAGGCGTATGGATTAATCTAGGAGGTATTTTAGTGACTTTATTAGGTGCTCAAGCAATTGTAGGCACATTGGTTGCCCGATCAATTTCCCCCCAAGCAGTTACAACCCAGCTATTTGATCCAAATCGAGTGATTAGCGGATTGGATATGTTAGTTGTTCAAGCGAACACCAATACAATTTCAGCTCATTTTGCAGGGCTTGTTTGTTCACTGTTTTTACTAAATCGAATCACAAGATAGTTGATCGAAAATTTTTCAATCTTTTTTGGAGTGATGACCAATGCTGGATATTAAACAGATTAGAGAAAACCCACAACTGATACAGAAAAAGCTGAATAGTCGCGGTGGTAAATATGAAATTCAGCCCATATTGGATTTAAGCCAAAAACAACGGGAGTTGGAATTAGAGCGCAACGAATTGCAAGCTAGAAGTAATGAAATTGGTAAACTGGTAGGTCAAAAGGTAAAAACAGGAATTAGTCCTCAAAGTGAAGAACTTCTCTCGTTAAAGGAAGAAGGCAATCTGGTTAAAACTAAACTAAGCGATTTAGAACCTAGAGAAAAAGAGTTAAAAGGGCAAATTGAACAGTTGTTATTAGCACTTCCCAATCTTCCCAGCGACAGTACCCCCATTGGTGAAAGCGAAGATGATAATCCGGAGATTAGAAGATGGGGAGATGAATATAAACCCCAAAATGCCAATATATTACCCCACTGGGAAATAGGAGAAAAGTTAGGTATCTTAAACTTTGAAAGAGCAGTAAAGATAGCTCAAAGTAGGTTTGTGAACTTAATAGGTGCAGGGGCTGCTTTGGAACGAGCACTAATTCAATTTATGTTAAGCAAGCACATAGAAAACGGTTATATTGAGATTAGCCCACCCTTATTAGTAAATACGGATTCTCTGACGGGAACTGGACAACTGCCCAAATTTGCCCAAGAGAGTTTTAAATGTGCAGAGGATGAGTTATGGTTAATTCCTACAGCAGAAGTTCCCGTCACTAATTTATATAGAGGGGAAATTTTGAACAAAGAAGATTTACCAATCTATCATACTGCATATACTCCCTGTTTTAGAAGAGAAGCTGGTAGCTATGGTAGGGATATGCGCGGTTTAATTAGACTGCATCAATTCAATAAAGTTGAGCTGGTAAAGATAGTGAGCCCCGAATCTTCTTTTGAGGAATTAGAGAAATTAGTAGGGAGTGCGGAGTCAATTTTACAGTCTTTAAAATTACCGTACCGAGTAATTGAACTATGTACTGGTGATTTAGGGTTTGGAGCAACCAAAACCTATGATTTAGAGGTGTGGTTGCCATCCTTTAACAAATATAGAGAGATTTCCAGTTGTTCTAATTGTATTGACTTTCAAGCTAGGAGAGCAGATATTCGGTTTAAAGAGGCTGGTAAAAAAGGAACGCGTTTTGTACATACACTAAATGGTTCCGGACTAGCTGTAGGAAGGACAATGGCAGCGATTTTAGAGAATTATCAGCAAGCTGATGGAACAGTTAAAGTACCAGAAGCGTTGCAGAGCTATTTAGGTAGAGAAGTTTTGTAATACTCTGACATAAATAGCTCCCATGGTTTCCCTATCTATAGTCATAGATACATTTGCAGCTTTAATAATAAAAACTGGCAATTTTTGCTCAACCATGATATTAGTTCCTGTCCTAATACCCATTGAAATCAACTTTTTTTTAATGATTTCATTTTGGGGTTGACAGACTGTAACAATTCCCTTTTCTCCAGTTTGAAGTAATTCCAAAGAACAACCAACCACAGTAAAAGGAGTAAACATTGTCAAAATACTCACAGAAATTGAAATAGGAGTAATCTTCTAACTTGTATATGGTCCAGAACGCTAGGGTTGATGATTAGGTAGGCGTTCTGGTTCGCCTTAGCTATACAAGATTTGCTTCTTGATGGGTTTTAATTGTACAGTTAGAGCGAGGATAGGTAACACATAATAGGGCAAACTTCTTAGATAATTGGTCATCATCTAAGAAATTTTGATCATCTTGGTTAATCTCACCTTCTATAATTTTGCCCACACAACTAGAGCAAGAACCAGCGTGACAAGAAACAGGCAATTCAATATCTGCTTCTGCTGCTGCATCAACAATTGATGTCTCTTCATCACAGTCAATTGTAGCATCTAAACCTTGCTTTTCGTTAACCAATCTGACTTTATAGGTAGCCATAGTCTTTCTCCTGAAAATTGAATAGAATTTGTAGTTTAGGTAGATGCTACCCAGACAAAAATGTGGAGAATGTTCACGGTTGTAAACTGATGCGATGGAACTAGTTTCCTTATTTATTTTTTCCCAAATTCCAAATAGTTTTAGCTGTAAGGTACACCATTGGGTGAACAATCTCCCGATTTGAAAGACTTACCACAACCACAAGTATCGGTAGCGTTTGGATTAGAGAACTTAAAACCGCTATCCATGACTCCTTCAATAAAATCAATTTCCACCCCTTCTAACAAGGGCGCACTTTTAGCATCAATATAAAGCAACACATTTCCCTGTTTAGTAACAATATCATCAGGTTGGGGTTGACTGGTGATTTCAATACCATATTCATAGCCACTACAACCACCATTTTTTACAGAAATGCGTACACCTGACTGATTTTCTTGGGTAGCAGAAGTTTTTAAAAACGCCCGCAAACGAAATTCCGCCTTTTCGGTTAAAGTTATAGTCATTTTTTTTCCTATTGGCTAAGATTTAGATTGGCTGATGGTTTATTTCTCAATTCCATCATCAAGTTCATGAAGTTTTAGGAATAAATCTTTAAACAGATAAAGACTGAGATTGGGAATATCGCCAAGGTGCAGTGTTACCACAAACTGGACAATTACGATCTCTCTGGGAACGACGCTTAACAAATTCCATTCTGGAAAAATTAATTGTTAGCAGTTCTGACAACAATGGTTGACTAAAACCTGTAATGAGTTTAATAGCTTCCAGAGCAGTTAAACAAGCTAAAGTTCCAGAAACAGCACCCAAAACTGAAAACCCACGTCTATCCCAATCCGGTTTTTCTGGAAACAAACAGGATAAACAGGGAGTAACACCGGGAATAATTGTTGTTAGGTATGCTTCCATTCCATCCATAGCTGCTTCTACCATTGGTTTGCGCCAACGCACACAAGCTGCATTTAGTAAATTCCGCTCGTTGAAATTGTGAGCACAATCCAGGGCCATATCAGCAGATTGCACTAAAGAGTCTACATTTTCTGCAGTGATATAATCATGAACTGCTTCAATTTCCACATCGGGATTAATAGCTTCGAGTGTTTCCTTCGCCTTAAAAATTCTTGGTTTACCTACCCAATCATCGGTCATTAAAACCTGGCGATTCATGTCATCCAGACGTAAATCACCACCACGAACTAAAATCAGACGCCCAACACCTGCTACTGCTAAATAAAGAGCTGCAGTACCACCTAATCCCCCCACACCAGTCACCAGAATCGTCGCTGATTTAAGACGATTTTGAGCTAGTTCACCGAAATTTGGCAGCATCATTTGGCGACTATACCGCTCTAATTCCTTAGGCGTTAGACTCATTAATTCATACCTCCTAATCAGATATAATGTCTGTTAAAGTAACTACATTTTTCGGTTTATCATTGAACACCTTGAACAGTTTTTGTTCATGGGGTGTGGATTCCATAAAAACTTGATATGCTTGTTGCAGTGCTGTACTATATTTCTCCAATCTTTCTGAATCACTTAAATTGGGATATTCTTGATTAATTTCATACATAAATTGAGAAAACTTCTTCAAAATATGTAGACGATTAACATTAACAAAGTGTTGATCGTAAGCCAGATTAAAAAATTGAAAATATGCCTCCGCATCCACAATTTGTTTAAATTCTTCCATAGTTCTATTCATTAACTTGTCTCCATAGTTTTTAGTTGTTGTTTTAGCCGATCTAATTCTTTGTATATTTCATAGGTTTCAGCTGCAACAGTCATCAATTTTTCGTAATCTGTTGGCAGTCCTTCCGCTAAATCATGCAGATCCATTTTCATTTGACCTGCTTTACTATTTAGCCTTTTGATTGTATTTCTTAGATCTTCAATTGTCATTGCAATAGATGATGAGTAATTAGTAGACTGAGCATAGGTAGTTATGGAAAAGTTATTGAGAATCTCAAACTACAAGTTACCAACTTGTGGAAAACGTTGAGCTAAATCAATTCCTTTTTGGACAAAGTTTTGCCCCTCTTCATTTAACTTTTCCAGAGATTCAAATCCAAAACGATGGGCATCTCGTAAAGTTTTGATAGCCAACAATAGTCGCCCAGAAAAAACTAGCGCCCAACCAAAACCCTCATGACCTAATTGAATCACCACATTAGAAATCATACCAGTTTCTTGCTCAATACTAGCAGCTACAGCTCGAAAAAAGGCATTAATTCGAGCAATAGTTGCCGGATCGATTTCTCCTTCTACAGAGATTTGTTTTTTGTTCTGCTTGGTCACAACAAAGGGTTTGAGAATTAATTCATCAGACCAATTTCGATAAAAACCATAGCTATCACTAGCTCTGATCTGTTGTACCAAAGTTTTTAAAAACGGGGAGACTGTACCATTTCCGTTCACACTATTATTTTGACTCATATTGCAGCTTCGTTTTCTACTTCCTCTAAAAAATTAGATTTCTTTTGACCTAGAGCCTTCCGTAACCAAGGTGGAGGATTCCCTTTTAAGGTTTGCACTAGTTTATTTAAGATTTCGGCAATTTCTTCCTCTTCAGATTTGGCTTTTACCGGAGTCACACCATGTTTAATTAGTTTAGCGGCCGCACTACCACCAATTGCCAGAACATAAACTATAGTACAGTCATGTAAGGCCTCAAGTTTAGGGGTAATTTTATCCTCATTGCCATCTTCCTTTAACTCACCATCAAACCTGAGAGTCTCCCTAAATTCATAGCCTTGATCGGAAATTTCATAAACATCAATTTCCTTAGCCCATCCAAAATGGGCATTGACGTGAATTCTATCACTGGTCGTAAATGCAATTTTCACTTTCATTTGTCCTTTATAACTAACAACTTGAGAATTTGATTTATCCCCTATTCATTACATGTTGCCATTGTTGCATCATTAATGACTCTTCATGTTCTATAAACAGGTTGCCAATGGCAAACAGAACTTCCATAGTTCCTCGATAACCAACCTTGGTAAATAATCCATTTCCCAATCTGTCATAAATTGGTATTCCTAAACGATAAAGGGGAATACTCAGACGTTTGGCAATGGTATTTACATTAGAGTTGCCAATCAATAAATCAGATCCAACAGCTATATCTGCCAAATCTTCTAAATCCCCAATGGTGACACTTTTAATGGGTAAAATATCTAATAAGGGGGATTTAGTGGTGCTCACAGCTCCATGAATACAAGCACCCATAGACTGTAAAAACCTAATCATAGACCACATTAAATCTGGCTCTAATGCTAAAGAAATTCGTTTGGCACCTAAATAAAAATGAGTGTCTAACATCCCATCTTGTAATTGACGACGTTGACGACTATATTTTTCCGGAACCGGATTTCCACTTAATACCGACAAAGCTTGCAAAAATTCATCCACCGGTTCTAAACCTGTTAAATCTCGAAAGACCTCATAATCGGTATTAAATCTTTCTTGAAGAATTTTTGCTGCCCCGCGCATACTTTCACCCAATGCAATAGTAAAAGCTGAACTACCCACAGCACGCAGTTCTGGGAGAGTAGTCCCACTCACTGTTACCGCACGATAATCATCTTCCAGATGACCGTCTAGAGAAGCACCTAAATTGGGTACAAAAATAGGTTCTAATCCAAAGGATTTGACCATTTCTTCAATTTCTTGAATGTCCCCAGGAGTAAAAGCAGAACCGGCCAAAATGGTAATTTGCTCTGTTTTTACCCCTCCAGCTTTAGGTATTTGCTGGACAATACTTTCCACAGCAACTGCAAAACCATCTTGTAATGCACCTTTAAAATCAGGAGTAGGGGCAAAAATAATTGGTAAATGGTCTAATTCAGGATGACGTTTTCTAATTTCCTTCAAAAAACGTTCAATATCATCCCCCCTAGTTTCTGTTAATCCAGTGGTACATAATCCAATAATTTCCGGTTTAGCTTTTTCCACCAGAGTTAAAATTGCTTGTTCCACATTTTCCTCTCCCCCCAAAATGGTGGTGACTTCTGTCATAGCTGTGGTAGCTAAGGGAATTGCTTCCCGAAAATGTCGTACTAATACAACCTTAGCAAAAGCTGTACAACCTTGGGAACCATGAAATAAAGGCATTGTTCCTTTCAATCCCAGAAAAGCCAAAGCAGCTCCCAAGGCTTGACTTTGTTTTAGGGGATTAACCGAAACTGGTTTATTAGGAATAGTGACTATTGCCATAAATGTAATCTTTAATAATTAAAATGTTTCCCCATTATCCCATGGTGCTGGTTTGCGAATTTGTTCCCAGATGGGACTATATAAAGCTTCGTACAATTCTCTGGCCATTTCCACCATTCCCATATAACCAGCATAGGGATGATGACGCTCTTGATTAATATCTAAAAAGGGAATTCTTGCTTTTAATGCTGTGTACTGATTTCTGCCACCAGCTATTAACATATCAGCTTTTGTATCCCTCACTAATTTTAATAATTCCTGGGCATTACCTTTTTCTAACATAATGCCATCATTGCCTAGTAATTTCTTGATTTTAGCCTTATCCTCTTCCGTACTTTTTCTAGTACTTGTTGCCACTACTTCTATCCCTAAATCTTTAGCAGCAGAAATAATTGACCAACTTTTTACTCCCCCAGTATATAGTACCACTCGTTTACCCTTTAGTCTTTCTCTATAAGGTGCTAGAGCAATATCTAAAGCAGCAGTTTCTTCAGCAATTAATTTCTTAGTCCGTGCTTGTAATTCCCCATCTCCTAATTTAGCCGCCACATTTATTAGACAATGATTAATATCATCTATCCCATAAAATGACTCTTCAATATAGGGAATACCATAGCGTTCCTCCATTTTCCGCGCCATATTTAATAATGCCCGCGAGCAGATCATCACATTTAACTTAGCTCGATGAGCGTATGTAATTTCTTGATAACGAGCATCACCAGTAATTTTGGCAAGGACTCGAATCCCCAATTTCTCAAATAAGGGCAAAACACCCCACATTTCTCCCGCAATATTGTACTCACCAATCAAATTAATATCATATGGTGTGGTATGTTCTGGTTCACCAGTTCCCACCACATATTCCAATAAAGATTCACCTGCAAATCGATTTCCCAAATTTTTACTGCCAATAAATCCAGGAGAAATTACGGGAATCACTGGAATGCCAATTTTTTCAGCTGCTACTTTACATACTGCTTCCATATCATCGCCAATCAAAGCAGTTACACAGGTAGCGTAAACAAATACAGCTGATGGTTGATAACGTTTGTGAATTTCTAGAATGGCTTGATATAATTTTTTCTCACCTCCAAAAATTACATCATTTTCTGTTAAGTCAGTGGTGAAACCGGTCTTATACAGCATTGGTCCAGAAGACAAACTACCTCGACTCCCCCAGGAATTTCCCGCGCACGCAATTGGACCATGGACTAAATGTGCTGCATCAGTGATGGGCACTAAGGCTATCATTGCACCATCAAAAGCACAACCACCTTGAGCAGCACCGGGTTGAGCTTGTTGGGTGCAGGATTTATTTTTCTTTTGTGCTTGCTTTTTTTGATTATGTTCACACCCTGATTCATTCAGCAGTTCGTTAATTTTGCCTTGGGTCATTTTCATATTGATGTCTCGCTTTATGTCTGGTCTTGACAGTTTTTATAATTCAGTTACTTTCCAAAACTTCAAGGTTGGAAATATCTATAGACTTACTGCAAAATTCCTCTTCACATTAGATTCACACATTTCAATTCTCAAAAAAAGATATCTATTTATCCGTAACTGAATTTTTATAACAGCAATTCTTGATAATTTCGGTACTGGAGAATTTTTCCCTTGGTTTAATACCAGGTGATTCATTGAAATAGGGAATTGGGTTAATACCCAATCCCCATCCGATACTAACTTAGGGATTAGTGGCCTCAAGATGATGCTTGACAACTAAGTAGGTGGGTGGAATTAAACATGAACGTAGGTTGGGTTGAGGAACGAAACCCAACGCCCCCATGGGTTACCCTACCACTAACCTATCCTACAAATAATTGTGCCTCCCTACTTAACCGTTATTTGTCTAGCGAATTAAGTCGTAAGAAATATCTGTCTTACCAGGAACATTGGTATTGCGGTCAATTTCTTCAAAGATAGTGTTAACAATCCAGCTCAACAAGTTAATAACACCCTTGTAACCAACGGTTGCATAACGGTGGTAGTGGTGACGATCCATGATGGGATAACCAATTCTAACTAAAGGTACACCACAATCACGCCACAAATACTTACCGTAGGAGTTACCAATTAATAGGTCTACGGGTTCAGTAAACAATAGGGAACGTAAGTGCCATAAGTCCTTACCACCCCAGATTTTAGCTTCTTTACCGAATTCACTAGAATCTAGAAGACCTCTCAATTCTTTCTCAAATACTTCATTAGTGTTGTGAACCAAAATGTGTACAGGTTCAGCACCCATTTCTAGCATGAACCCAACAACACTATACACTAAGTCAGGATCACCGTAGATAGCAAAACGCTTACCATGTACCCACGCATGGGAGTCAGTCATAGCGTCAACTGCACGACCACGTTCTACTTCTAATTCAGCAGGAATTGCTTTACCAGTTAACTCGCTGAGTTTCATCAAGAATTCGTCTGTACCCTTAATACCCCAAGGACGAGAAACTTCAACTTTTTGACCCCATTCCTTAGCGATGTAGTCGCGGGTTTTGCTGGTGGAGTAAGCTTGGAGAGCAACAGTAGCTTTAGCGTTGATGGAGTCCGCTGCGTCTTCTAGTTTTGTGCCACCTGGGTACATGTTAAATTCACCATCGTTAGGTGAGTCAACATAATCACTGTTGTCAGATAACAGGGTGTAGTTAATACCCATTAGGTCAGCTATACGCTTCACTTCACGGTTGTTTTCTACATAAGTGTCGAAACCGGGGATGAAGTTGATTTTACCATTACTGGTGGCTTTCTTTTTACCTGCTGTTAGGTTAGAAAGAATACCCTTCATCATGTTGTCATAACCGGTGATGTGGGATCCTACAAAACTAGGTGTGTGTGCAAAAGGTACGGGTAAATCCTGGGGTACAGAACCAGCATTCTTAGCATTGGTGATAAATGCACCCAGGTCATCACCGATAACTTCCGCCATACAGGTGGTGCAAACTGCAATCATTTTAGGTTTGTAAAGTGTGTATGCATTTGCTAAACCATCAATCATGTTTTGCAGACCACCGAAAACCGCAGCGTCTTCAGTCATGGAAGAAGAAACGCCAGAAAATGGTTCTTTATAGTGACGGGTTAAGTGTGTACGGAAATAAGCAACGCAACCTTGAGAACCTTGAACGAAGGGAAGAGTGCCTTCAAAACCCACCGCAGCGAACATAGCACCCAAAGGTTGGCAACCTTTAGCAGGGTTAATGGTTAAAGCTTCACGAGCGAAGTTCTTTTCACGATATTCCCAGGTCTTTGTCCATTCTGCAACCCGTTGAACTTCTTCAGGGGTGTGACCATTTTCAAATTCTTTCTTGTTTTGGAACAGTTGTTGGTATTCTGGTTGGTGGAATAGTTCAACGTGATCCTTGATTTTTTCCGGATTCTGAGGCATTTCTAGTTCTCCAAGATTGCTGTATATGTTGTGTTTCTGTGGCGATATCAGTTAATTGCCCCTTTTTAAGTAGGGGGTCAGAAATGTTGCCCAAAATTCAGAATGGAAAATTCAAACTTGAGAACTTTTAATTTTGAATCTTGAATTTCTCACCCCCACTTTGCCCATATTTTCACTTATATTGGTCAGTGCTTATAGGATACTGTTTAGTATTTATGGGGGCAATTTACCCTGATATTTTCTTTGCTTAGACTGCTGCTGTAGCTTTTCTTAAAGCTTTCTTGGCAGATTTGTTCCAGGGAGCACCGATTAATCCCCAAGTTGGACTGTTGAGTGCCAAATCCATGTCACGAGCGAAAATGGCAAACCCGTCGTAACCGTGGTAAGGACCAGAATAATCCCAAGAGTGCATTTGACGGAAAGGAAGACCCATCTTTTGGAATACGTACTTCTCTTTTACTCCAGAAGCAATTAAATCTGGCTTCAGAGCTTTGATGAATTCTTCAAATTCAAAGGCAGTTACGTCGTCATAAACGATTGTGCCATTGTCAATATAGTGAGTGGTACGTTTATAGTCGTCACTGTGAGCAAACTCGTAACCTGTACCAACTAACTTCATGCCCAAATCGTTGAATGCAGGTACGACGTGACGAGGACGTAAACCACCAACCATCATGGCTACGGTTTTACCTTCCAAGCGAGGACCGTATTTAGCAATAATCGCATCCATGGAAGGCTGATACTTAGCAATTACCTTTTCAGCATTTTCTTGAATCTTAGAGTCAAATCTGGCTGCGATCGCTCTTAAAGATTCAGCAATCTTGGTAGGTCCGAAGAAATTATACTCCATCCAAGGAATACCATAAGCTTCTTCCATGTGACGACTGATATAGTTCATAGAACGATAACAGTGAATGAGGTTGATCTTCACATTAGGAGTCAACAACATTTCATTAATAGTACCGTCACCAGACCACTGAGCAACAACACGTAAACCAAGTTCTTCTAAAAGAATACGGCTAGCCCAAGCGTCGCCACCGATGTTATAATCACCAATAATTGCTACGTCATAGGGGGTAGATTCAAACTTGAGACTACCGTCTTTTTTAGCTTGATCTGCTCTGGGGAATACCCAGTCACGGATTTGGTCGTTAGCGATGTGGTGTCCCAAAGACTGAGATACCCCACGGAAACCTTCGCAACGGACAGGAACCACTGGTTTACCCAGTTCCTTAGCAGCTGTCTTAGAAACCGCTTCGATATCATCTCCAATCAAACCAATAGGACATTCAGATTGGACAGAAACACCACGGTTGAGGGGGAACAATTCTTCCAACTCTTGAATCAACTTCAATAACTTCTTGTCTCCACCAAACACAATGTCCCGTTCTTGGAAATCAGAAGTGAAGTGCATAGTACCAAAGGTATCAACACCTGTAGTACCTAAATAATAGTTACGACGACCAGACCAAGACCAGTAACCACAACCTACAGGACCATGGCTGATATGAATCATGTCCTTAATAGGACCCCAAACCACACCCTTGGAACCTGCATAAGCACAACCACGGGCGGTCATTACACCAGGTAAAGATTTGATGTTAGATTTAACACCACAATCTGTTTTACCTTCTTCATGTACATTCAGATGCTTCTCACGCTTCTTAGCAGCTTTTTCAGGGTAAGCTTGGAGAACTTCTTTAATCAGTTCTTTTCTTTCTTCAACAATCTTCTTGTTGTCTTGAGGTGTCATGTCTGTTTGCTCTTTCTAGTATTGTTTAGGTAGGGGAATCCCCAAATTTGCCAAAGAAAGGTAAAAAGGAAATTAATGTAGAGCATTCCTTTTTCCCATTTCTCAATCAATAAATACTACTTGCTTGCAGAAGCAGGCTTGCCAATTACTTCAGCGTTTTTGCTGTCATCATCAAGAATACCATACTCAATCAACAGAGCTTCTAACTCATCCATTTCCATGGGGGTAGGAATAGTTAGCTTGGTGTTATTGATGATCTTTTGACCCAATGCACGGTATTCATGAGCCTGGTTACTATCAGGTGCATACTCGTTAACTGTCATACGACGCAACTCCGCGTGTTGAACAATGTTATCACGAGGTACGAAGTGAATCATTTGGGTGTTTAAACGTTCAGCTAAGTTTTCAATCAATTCAGCTTCACGGTCAACCTTACGGCTATTACAGATTAAACCACCTAAACGCACACCACCGGAGTGAGCATATTTCAAAATACCACGAGCGATGTTGTTTGCAGCGTACATCGCCATCATTTCACCGGAGGTAACGATGTAGATTTCTTGTGCTTTACCTTCACGAATGGGCATAGCGAAACCACCACATACAACGTCACCCAATACGTCGTAGGAAACGAAGTCTAAATCTTGGTAAGCACCATTTTCTTCTAAAAAGTTAATGGCAGTGATAATACCACGACCAGCACAACCTACACCGGGTTCTGGACCACCAGATTCCACGCATTTAACACCACGGAATCCGGCCAGCATTACTTCTTCCAATTCCAGGTCTTCTACAGCACCTTTCTCAGCAGCCAAGTGCAATACGGTAGTTTGAGCTTTAGAGTGCAGCATCAAACGGGTAGAGTCAGCTTTGGGGTCGCAACCCACAATTAGAATGCGTTGGCCCATTTCAGCCATAGCTGCTAGAGTGTTTTGAGAGGTGGTAGATTTACCAATACCGCCTTTGCCGTAGAATGCTATCTGTCTAATTCTTTCGTCGCTCATTTTTCCTAGTTCCTAGTCTGAGTGGTTTACCGGTCTTTTGTGTGTCGATTTCTCACGCCTTGTATCTACGGCAGTGAGCGTGTATAGAACGTCGCGGTTTAATGGTGGCGAACGCTCTACTAGACATAGTGCTGTTCTGTTTTTCATAATATTTATTAGAATGTAAGTATTTGGCAGCAAAACTAAACTGCTTCGACGATAATTTCCTTGTTGACGCGCTCTCGTAATCTTGATTCAATGGCTATCTTTAATGTAGCGGTACTGCTAGAACATGAACCACAGGCGCCTTTAAGAATGACTTTGACCTTATTACCTTCTATGTCATACAATTCTACGTCTCCCCCGTCGGCAATTAAAACAGGTCGGACCTCTTCATCTAATACTTTTTGAATCAGAGCAATTTTCTGTACATTAGTTAGTGGTTTTTGTTGCTCTAACTGCTCTCTTAAATTATCACCTAAAGCGGAAAATTGTTGGTGACTTACCGTACCATTTCCAGAGCCTATTTCTAGAGCAAAATCCTGTTGTACTTGTTTAATTATATCATCAATTTTTGCTAAACAAGAACCGCATCCACCACCAGCTTTTACATAATTTGTAACCTGTTCGGCGCTGAACAGATTGTTTTGTCTTACTGCTTTTTTTATCTTAGCATCTGTGATGCCAAAACAACTACAAATTAGGACACCTTCATCATCGTCCTCATGGGATGCTAGTGGAATACCTCGATAATTATAAATAGCTGCTTCTAAGGCTTCTTGTCCCATGACTGAACAGTGCATTTTAGCTTCAGGTAATCCACCCAAATATGCTGCTATTTCCTTATTGGTTACTCTTAAAGCTTCATCTAAGGTGAGACCTTTCACCATTTCGGTTAACGCACTAGAAGAAGCAATGGCACTGGTACAACCAAAAGTTTGAAAACGAGCATCGAGAATTTTATCCGTAGCTTCTTCAACTTTCAAATGCAATCTTAAAGCATCACCACATGCAATACTTCCCACTTCACCAGTAGCTATCTTAACTCCAGGTTCCCTGTTATCTTCTATTGTCCCCTGGTTTTTCGGTTCGTAAAACAATTCTAATACTTTGTCTGTATAGTCCCACATAATTGTTGATTAGAGTGTTAGATTAGGAATTTGTGGATTTACCAATGACTACTTACTACTTACTAAGGATTGCTGTTGTAACCATTGTGCTTCATCATTTTTGAAGGGAGATAAGCTGCGGAGTTTTTCCACAATTTCTGGCATGACAGCTACTACCTGATCTATTTCCTCTTGGGTAGTATAGCGAGAAAGACTAAAACGAATTGAACCATGTAAGGTAGTATAAGGTAAACCCATAGCTCTTAAAACATGAGATGGTTCTAGAGAACCAGAAGTGCAAGCAGAACCGGAGGAGGCACAAATACCATGCTTATTTAAAAGCAGCAGTATGGCCTCACCTTCAATATACTTAAAACCAATATTAGAAGTATTAGGCAAACGATGATTAATATCACCATTAACTGCACAATCAGGAATTTTAGTTAATAAACTTTGTTCCAAATTATCCCGTAGTTTTCTTTCTCTTTTAGTTACCTCTTCCAAGTGCAATAATTCCAATTGAGCAGCCTTTCCTAAACCAATAATTCCTGGAACATTTTCTGTCCCTGCTCTTCTTCCCCTTTCTTGGTGTCCACCAATTAAAAAGGGACGAAATCTCACACCACGTTTTACATACAAAGCACCAATACCCTTAGGAGCATGAATTTTATGACCAGACATAGTTAACATATCAATTGTACTAGTCTTCATATTCAAGGGTAATTTTCCTACCGCTTGTACTGCATCAACATGAAATATGGCTCCATACTCTTTTACTCTAGCACCAATTTCTTCAATTGGAAATATAGTGCCGGTTTCATTATTGGCATACATAATAGTCACCAAAGCAGTGTTTCCAGTTAGGGATGCCTCTAATTCATTCAAGTCTATTTGTCCTTGACTATTAACAGATAAATAAGTAACTTCATAACCTTGGGTTTCCAATTGTTTACAAACATTCAAAACCGCTGGGTGTTCTACTTGGGAAGTGATGATATGGCGCTTATCTGGTTGAGATAACAAAGCTGCTTTAATAGCAGCATTATCACCTTCAGTTCCACAACTTGTGAAGATGATTTCTGACTCTTGAGATCCCAATAAAGCTGCAACATTTTCTCTAGCTATTTTCACATTTTTAGCCAGTTGACCCCCGAAACTATGCATACTAGAAGGATTTGCATAGTAGTCTGTTAAATAAGGTAGCATGGCTTCCAAAACCTGAGGATCTACCTTAGTAGTTGCATTATTATCCAGATAGATACAATTTTTCAACATTTCACTCATTACTTATGATTTATTGTTTATGGCTAATAAATGGTAACGGCAAATAGAAAATGTATAGCTTGGGTATTTTACTATCTACCAATTACCATCGAGTACCTAAGCTACAATTTGATGCTTCTTTAATTGCTCCCCTAACTTCTGGGAATAGGTGTTATACCAACATTCCCAATAGTCCTGTTTGTTTGTCAGTTTAGCTATGATACGATTGTAGGTAGAAAACCAAATTTCCCAATAATCTTTCGGTTGTTCTACACACCCACTAGCTGTAGGACAAACTGCTTTACATTGAGGTACAGTGTAAATTGTGTTGGCGCAGTTTGTACATCGTTGGGCATCAATAATGTGCTTACCTTCAACTTTTTCAATTGCACCATTTGGACATGCAGATACACAAAGATTGCAGGAAATGCACTGGCTAGTAATAGTGTAAGCCATGATTATTTCTCCTTGGAGATTTTGGGCTCTAACATATAGCTTTTTCCAGAACGCCTAGGAAAAGAGTTGATGGCTAAATTGCTGGATAGGCGTTCTGGTTTGGCTAGGGCTATAAATTAGCCCTTAGATACTGTTCGTAAAATTCTAGGGCAACTTTCTCAATTAAATCGTATGATTCCACAGTCTGTATACCCGCTGCATGCAATTTCTCTTTTGGACAGTTGCCAATTTTAGCAACTAAAACTGCTTGGCAATCAGCAATTGCTTTAATTATATTTTCAGCTGTTGCTTCTTCACCGTATCCACCCTGACAATATTGATCAATTCTGCGGTGACTTACATAACGAACTTCATTTCCATCCACCTCGTAGACCTGAAATTCCTTAGCATGTCCAAAGTGTTGATTAACTAACCCACCGCCTTTAGTTGCTACAGCTACCAGAATTTTTAGCTGATTGGGTATTTTTTTACCAACAGTAACTTTTTGTCTTGCCAGTTTCAGTTCTTCTCTGAATTTCTCAATACCTTCTTGCACTTGTTGACGTTTTTCTAGATCGTATTCTGGAGACATTTCCAATAATTTCTCTTTGGTAAATTCTTGGCTGCGATCTTCTCCTAATAGTCCCACCGCATCTGCTCGACACTGACGACAGTGACGCATCATTTTCATGTTGCCAGAACATTGATCTTGCACTTCCTTGAGTTCTTTATTAGTCGGACCTGGTTGACCGTTTAACCCAAAATATGTACCATGTTCTGGAGCAGAAATCAGGGGCATAATGTTATGCAGGAATGCACCTTTTTCTCTAATTACTTTGTTAACTTCTACTAGATGTTGATCATTAATTCCAGGAATCATCACGGAATTAACTTTACATAAAATATCAGCTTCTTTTAAAGCCTGCAATCCTTCCATTTGCTTCTCTAGCAAAATTCTCGCACCTTCCACACCTTTATAACGCTTCCGCTTATAGTGAACCCAGGAATAAATTTTGGCACCTATTTCTGGGTCAATGGTGTTCAAGGTAATAGTTACGTGATCTATATTTAACTGTTTGATGCGTTCAATATATTCCGGTAGCATCAAACCATTGGTTGATAAACAAAGCTTAATATCCGGCGCTTTATCCGCAATCAACTCAAAGGTACGAAATGTTTTTTCAGGATTGGCTAGGGGATCTCCCGGTCCAGCAATTCCCAAAACTGTCATTTGGGGAATTTTACTGGCAATTACTAATACCTTATGAGCAGCTTCCTCTGGTGTCAGCAGTTCACTGACTACCCCAGGACGACTTTCGTTGGCACAATCGTATTTGCGGTTACAATAGTTACATTGAATATTGCATGCGGGAGCTACTGCTACATGCATTCTTGCATAATGGTGATGTGCTTCCTCACTATAACAAGGATGTTTAGCAATCCGCTCTTTGAGTTTTTCGTCCATTTCTGAGGTTGTTGTGCTGTCGCAACCACAACCACCAGATTTACCTGTGGGAGGTTCCTGTGGGGAGGAAGTGAGAATTCCTGTGGCCGGTAGTGTCATTGAATTTCACAAGGGTTCGGTGGAATGGTGCACTCACTTTTCGCAGTTGATTTGTTAAGGAGCGTTAAGTGATTGGCGATAAATGATTTATAGCAGCACTTTTTATGCTCCATTTATCCGTCCCTAGGATAGAATTTATTGGATTTATTACTGATGTACTCAAATGTAATCATCCCACTAAATATCAGGGTGATAAAAATTAAATCTTTTTTTTTGGGTAGGGGTGCTAGTATTTTGTTAGTGGGGTGCGAGTATTTGTCATACAGGGCTCAGGATTTCTTTGTACTCGTCTACAACTCAACACCTAAACGCCGTTTGGCAGTTTTCTTCTTCTCAGGGAATTACATTTTTTATGTACTCATAGCAAAAACGTTAAAAATCATGAAAGTGGGCTTCATACAGCAGTGATGGTCAACCACCGCTAATCTTAGCCTTGTAACCCAGTTTCAACAAAATCTCTAAAATTTTCTGTTTATGATCCCCCTGAATCTCAATTTCGTTTTCTTTCAAGGTTCCCCCTGTACCACATTGGGCTTTTAATTGCTTCAACAAATTTATAAGGTTTTCTTGTTTATTTTTAAATCCGCTAATTAAGGTCACTGTTTTACCTTTTCTTCCTGCGCGGGTAGCTTGTATCCTGATGTTTTGTTGGTTAGGGGGTAGTTCGGGAACAGGACGTTCTAGAGCTTCCGATGAATCCTTGCCAAATTCCCGGTAGACGATTCGATTGTGGGATTTTAATTTGTCTGATTTGTCCTCGGACATACGAATAAAAAAATAGTAGTTTTCCAGTTTTCAACAGTCTAGCAAATTATCTTAATTATATAACTACCAGTAATCAATTAAGAAGCAATTTTGCCTAGTTGATAGTCATAGCTATAAGTTTAGACGTAAATAATTCCGAATTGTTGGTACTTTCGGGTGTAAATTGACCAATTGGAGGGTGATTAATATTAACGGGTATTACTTCTGATAAAGGTTCCGGTGCAGATAAGCTTTCATGATTAATTACATCTTTTAAAGGCGCACTACTATTATATGGAAAATTTCTCGTCTGGGGTAGTATGGGAGGTGATGCTAGATAGGTTTCCATAAATAAATCTTCCGATAAATCATTATTCTGAAAGTGATAATTATCAGAGTGGGAGGACACTTTTTTAACTCCATTACGTGGACGGGCCAAGTTTAATGATGTTCCAACAGATAAAACAGTACCCGAGTCCTGCTTGAGAATTTGTGGGAACTTGTTACAAATCATTCGTTCAAATTCCGTATTGAAATGATAATAGACGCATCCTCTTCGTTGCCAAAATGTCAATATTTGCTGCACTGAGATTGCTTTATACCGTCCCTGATATAGAGCTTCTATAATTCCTATATGTAACCAATCATGGGGATATTCTTTACCCCAGTAGGTAACTAGGTCAATGGCAGTGTGTCCATTCAAGTCAAAACCATAGTGGACTAATAAGTTAACTGCTAATTCATCATAAGGACTGGGGAATTTTGTTAGCATGGGGTCTTAATTTTCCAGGGATGATTTCTGGGTAGTAACCTTTAGGCGATAAGTGTCAGTCTTTCTGTCAACATTTCACTGGTTGTATTTACTTCAATGTATTGTGAGCTACAGGACGATTTTTGTATAACATAGATGTTACATATTCTAATGGTTAGTCCCAGAATAAACCATTAAAAATCAACTCTCAGCAATGGGTTTAACCCTTTTTATAGCTAATAGTGCCTGATATGTCATAGCTGCTACCTCTGCTCTGGTAGCTTCCTTTGTGGGTGACAGTATTTTTGGATCTGGATAATTGATAACTATATTTTGTTGACTTGCTGCGATCACAGCCACTTTGGCATATTCTGGGATAGCATTTTTATCCGTATAACTAAGGGAAGAGTGATTCTGGTTAGGAACCAGTCCCAGTCCGTTCACCAGAGAGACAATGACTTGTATTCTCTGGATGTTTTGATCGGGACGAAAAGTCCGGTCACTAAATCCAGCAATAAATCCTCCACTAGAAGCTATCTGAATAGCTTTGACCGCCCAAAAGTCACTGGGAATGTCTATAAAATCCACAGTTGGTCGTTTAGCTACCGGGTTGAAAGCAGCTGCTATTAAAGCTGCATACTGAGATCTGGTCATGGGTTTATCTGGTTGATAACTACCGTCAGCAAAACCACTGGTAAGATTCATGCTAACTAATGCTCTAATATATGCTTCTGCCCAGTGCCCCACTAAATCAGAAAAAGAAGGTTGTTCCTTGTCGGGTTTGACAATGTAAGGGGAAGCTATAGCTTCTGCTTCACCTTTAGCCACTAAAGCTTGGTAAATTAGGGTTGCTACTTCCGCACGGGTTATTTCTCTCAGGGGTTCCAATAAATCTGTCTGAGGATAATTCAGGACTAGCAGTTTTTGAGTGGCAATGGTTGTTGCATTAATGGCATAACTAGGAATTTGTGCGCGATCGCCATAAATTAGTAAACCATTAGGATTGCTGCCAGTGAGTTTTAAGCCATTAACAATAGATACTATAGCTTGAACCCTAGTTAAGTTTTGTCCTGGTCTAAAAGTACCATCAGGAAAACCACTTAAAAAACCCCCATCAGCTGCACTAGCAATAGCTGAATTAGCCCAGAAATCGGTTCTAACATCTTTAAACCTATTTAGATTCTGACTATCTGGTAGTTGAAAAGTTTTCTTAACCAAGGCCGCATATTGGGCACGAGTAATAGGTGTATTAGGTTGAAAAGTGCCATCAGGAAAACCGCCAATAAACCCCTTTGCTACTAAAGCTGTAATAAAAGCTGTAGCCCAGTGTGCATAAAGGTCAGAGAAGCTACTACTGATAACTGGAATAATTGTATCATTGGTGGCTGCTACCAGTTCTAACAATCCTTTAATCTGAGACGTATTGAGTTGATTACCTACGGAAATTAGACTTTGAGATGAACTATTTTGAACATCAAAATTTTCCTGTTCCCGAAAAATATTGCCTGCAGGATCCTGTGGTTTGCCAAGGTCAGGGATGGCATTACCATTAATTGATAAACCACATTGGGTATTTTGATAAATTAAATTCCCCCGCAATACTGGACTAGCATCGCGGGAGATTGCCATTCCGATTTGGTTTTTCCCCAACTTGTTATTAGCAATCAAAGGTGCGGCTAAATCCGTAATAGCTATTCCCACAGGATTATTTTCAAACACATTGCGCAAAACCTCTCCCTTGCTAGAACGTGCCATCATTAAACCGCTGGCAATATTCTGTATAAAAACATTATTCAAAATCGCCGGTTTAGATTGACCAGTACTCAATATTCCTTCCCGACCACATTTACACAAAGTATTATTAGCTAAGGTTGGTGCTGCGGATTCAATCCAAATTCCAGTTCCTTTACTTACAGAGTTAGTGACCGTTATACCCAGTATACTTCCATTACCGGAAAATAACAAGGTAATGTTTTGTAGACCAAAACTGGGACTTTGATATTCACCCCCTCCGGTAATAATAATCCCTTCACCCTTTTTAGACTCATTACCCAGCAGCACAACTCCTTGGGGGATAACCAGGGGAAAAATCTCCCGGGTTTGGGTACTATAGCTTCCCTCAGACAAGCGTATAATTCCTGGAGATGGGATAGTTTTTAAGGCACGGGTGATAGTTTTAAATGGACTCAACTGTGAACCATTATTGCTATCATTACCGGTTATAGGATTTACATATAATGAAGCAAGTTTCATAATACACGTTAACACCTAAAAAGTAGTAATATAATATAAATAGTATAGGATTTGCCATCAAAATTAGAGAATAAAAACGCCCCATAAGACAATTTTTCCGCGAGTATAATAGAGTAGAAAAATTATGCCGTCTTCAACCTTGTCAGTATACAATTCATGATAGAAGTTGATCACCTGAGTAAAATATATGGTTCTACCCTTGCAATCACAGATGTCACCTTCAAAGTAGAACCCGGTGAAATTCTGGGATTTTTGGGTCCTAATGGTGCAGGTAAAACCACAACCATGAGGATTTTGGCCGGTTATCTCCCCCCTAGTAAGGGAACGGTTAAAATTGCTGGATATGATGTCCAGGATAATTCCCTAGCAGTACGCCAAAAAATCGGTTATTTGCCAGAGACACCTCCCTTATACCCCGAAATGACTGTGGAAGGTTTTTTGTACTTCGTGGCTCAAATTAAAGGTATTCCAGCAGGCGATCGCCCGACAAAAGTGAAAGCTGCCATGGCCAGGTGCAATATTACAGAAAAGCGTCAAGTAATTATTCGTAAGCTTTCCAAGGGATTTCGTCAAAGAGTGGGAATAGCCCAGGCCATTGTTCACGATCCCCCGGCTATTATTCTGGATGAACCCACGGTGGGATTAGATCCCAGACAAATTATCGAAGTGCGAAACCTGATTAAAAGTTTAGCGGGTACACACACCATTATTCTTTCCACTCACATTCTCCCGGAAGTAAGTATGACCTGTAACCGAGTAGCCATTATTAACCGTGGTCAAATCGTGGCTACTAACAGTCCAGAAAACCTGATGACAAAGTTAACACAAGGTTCTGGTTATGAGCTGACTATTTCTGGGGAAGTTGACCTGGCTAAACAAGTTTTACAAAATATACCGGGGGTAAGTTTAGTAGAATCCATGCCTAACTTGAGTACATGTCAGAATCCTATTCTGCGTGTTTTATCAGAACCAGGATCGAATTTGGGAAATTATATAGCATCTGCATTAATTCACGGTGGATTTGAGTTACACGAAATGCGTCGAATTGGTGCTAGTCTAGAAGATGTATTTTTGAGACTCACTACTGAAGAAAAAATCTTATCTCAGTTTGTAGAAGCGAAAGACCTAGCACAAACCTCAGGAGACAACATTTAATATGGGTAATATAGCTATCATAATTCCTAATATAATTGCCATTTATCGACGAGAATTACAAAGTTATTTTGTATCACCATTAGCTTATGGAATAGCGGGAATATTTTGGTTTATTGCCAGTGTATTTTTCATACTTATACTATTAGGTCCGGGAGGGATTTTACCTACAGTTGCCATGTATGATTTACAAGGACAACAATTTGGAGTACCCATTCCTCCCATAGACGTACCATACGAGTTTATTAGGGCATTCTTAGATCGGATAAGTTGGTTATTATTATTTGTGTTACCTATTCTTTCCATGGGACTTTACGCAGAAGAAAGGAAATTAGGAACCTTAGAATTGTTAGCCACCTCACCAATTACTAATTGGGCGGTAGCTCTAGGTAAACTGTTGGGAGTTTTAACCTTTTTCATCAGTATGATCTTACCAATAATAGGACTACAGATCATAGTCATTAGCGAATCAAGTCCATCCATATCTTTGGTCATTCCTTTAATTAGCAATCTAGGACTAATACTCCTAGCTGCGTCAATTTTATCCTTGGGAATGTTCATTTCCTCCTTAACAAGTAGCACTGTTTTAGCAGCAATCTTGACCTTTGTAGTGGTTATCCTAATCTTATTAATAGAGTCCCTATCACAAGCATTACCAGGCTTACTAGGACAAATTCTCAGTTATCTATCCCTGTTAAAACACTACAACACCTTAATCAAGGGAATTTTAGATAGCAGTAGCTTCATACTATTTGCCAGCTATATTATTCTGGGAATTTTTCTGACTGCTCAATCAATAGATGCTCTGCGTTTTCAACGCCAATAGTCACCTTAGTAAGAGTCACAATCATCGGAGATTTACATAACTAAAAATGAGACAAGTACTTAAAATCAACTTCATCAAACCACTGATTGTATTCGGATTCTTATTAGGACCATTCTTTTTGGCTCTGGGGTTAACGATTGGCACTACATCCCAATGGACTATTCTCCCTCTAGGGTTTATTACTGCTGGGGTGGTAATTTGTCTTTTTTGGGTACTGGTGCAAGCTCACAAAAGTCAGTTTTGGCAACAACGTTCTACCCAGTCAAACACCAATGCTGTAATTGCCATATTAGCTGTCCTAACAATTCTAGGATTAATCAATTTTTTAGGTAATCGCTATCACATTCGGTTAGACCTAACAGAAACCCAGTTATTTACCCTAGCGCCCCAATCTCAAGAAATACTGCGCACCTTACCTGAACCAGCCAAACTTTGGTTATTCACTAGGGAAAAAAATCCAGAGGATCAAGAATTACTAAAAAGGTATGGTCAACAAAATCCCCAATTTAGCTTTGAATATGTTGATCCTCAAACGAGACCAGGTTTGGCAGAAAAATTTGGAGTCAATGATTTTGGTAAAGTGTATCTTGAATATAATAATAAACATCAGTTGGTACAAAATGTGAATGAAAATGAACGTCTATCAGAAGTCAAGTTAACCAGTCAACTACAAAAGATTATCAGCAACGATTCTCCTAAAGTTTACCTTTTACAAGGTCACGGTGAATTAGAAATTGCCAACTCTAAAAATCCTGAGAATTCCATATCCCAAGCTATTCAAGGATTAACAGATAATAATTTTACCCCTCTAGCTCTAAGCTTAACCCAACAAACTACAGTCCCTGCAGACGCTGGGGTTGTGGTAATTGCCAGTCCCAAACGGGAATTATTGCCAGGTGAAATTACAGCTTTGGAAAACTATCTGAATATTGGTGGCAATCTTATGCTCATGATTGACCCAAATCATGACCCAAAACTTGATACTTTACTAAAAAGTTGGGGTGTGCAATTAGACAACCGATTGGCTATTGATATCACTGGAGGAAATTTAGGACTAGGACCTGCTTCTCCTTTGATTACCGAATATGGACAACACCCCATCACCCAGGATTTTCGCAACGGTATTTCTTTTTATCCTATCGCACGTCCTATTCTTGTAGAACCTACTCCTGGTATCCAGTCTACCCCTCTACTCAGAACTAAAGCATATCCTGATAGTTGGGCTGAAAGTGATCAAGAAAACGAAAAGCTGGAGTTTAACGAAGGTAAGGATTTAAAGGGTCCTTTAACATTAGGTGTAGCATTAACTAAGAAGTTAGCATCTCCCATGCAGGAAAATTCCCCAGCTAAGACTCGAGAATCTCGATTGGTTATTTTTGGCAATTCACAGTTTGCCAGGGATGGGTTATTTCAGCAACAATTGAATGGAGATGTATTTCTCAATTCAGTTAGTTGGTTGAGTCAAAAAGAGGAACAACCTTTGTCCATTCGACCCAAGGAACAAACAAACCGTCGGATTATTATGTCGAATATGAAAGCCAATTTGCTGGGTGTTTCCTCTCTACTAATTTTACCTCTCATTGGGTTTTTGAGCAGTGTTGTTATATGGTGGTTCAGAAGATAATTGATAATTGTTTATTTTTCTTACCTTTTTGGAGCAAAATGAAGCGCACGACTTTAGTTTTAGTAATTTTAGCCCTAGCTTTAGGTGGTTTTGTCTACTTTGATGAAATGAAACGCAAGAGTCAATTAGAACAAGTTGCACAAAATACCCAAAAACAAATAAATCAACCTAACAATTCTCAAGAATCTAATCAACGGGAAAAAAAGCAAATTTTTTCTTTTAATACCGGTGATATTCAGTCAATAACCATTAAAACCCAAGACTATACATTGGATTTAGAACAGAGGAGCAAATCCGAACCGCCAAATTGGTTAGTGAAACTACCTCCATCCACTACGCCCAAGCCAGCACAAAAAGCCATAGTTTCCTATTTGACAGATTTATTGACTAAGGGTAAAACTGAAAATATCATCCCCGTCCCAGTTAGCCGATTAAGCGAGTTTGGACTAGATAAACCTTTTGCGGTTATTGATATTAAACTTCAAAGTCAAGAAAAGCATCAACTCGTTCTTGGTAAACCTAACTTTAATAATACTTTATTATATGCAAAAGTTAATTGTACTGATAGCAATAGTCAAAGTATAGAGGTTTTGTTGGTATCTAAGGATTTTGCAAATGCGGTAAATAGACAATTATCTGAGTGGGAGGAACCTACCTTGTCATCCTCCGATAATCTCCCAAACTAACCATGGTAAAACAAGTGAAATCTAACTATTCTGTACAATGGAGTGATCACATTAGCCAAATTCCTCAAACTGCTTGGGATGCTTTAGCAATACCCCTAAAAACCCCCTTTTTGGAATGGTGCTGGTTACATAATATGGAAAGTTCCCATAGCGTCACTGCTAACACTGGCTGGTTACCAAACCATTTAACGTTATGGCGTGATAATGTATTAATCGGTGCAGCTCCTCTTTATATTAAAGGGCATAGTCAAGGAGAATTTGTTTTTGATCATCAGTGGGCAGACTTAGCTTATCGTATAGGTGTGGACTACTACCCAAAGTTATTGGGAATGTCACCCCTTACTCCTGCTGAAGGTTATCGCTTTCTAATTGCTCCTGGAGAGGATGAGGAAGAAATCACAGCGGTTATGGTTCGCGAAATTGATGATTTTTGTGTTAGGCACAATATTTCTGGCTGTCATTTTTTATATGTTGACCCCCAATGGCAATTAGTGCTAGAAAAACAGGGTTTTACCCCCTGGTTACACCATAGCTATATTTGGCAAAATGACGGTTTTGCCAGTTTTGAGGATTATTTAAAAATCTTTAATGCTAACCAAAGGAGGAATATTAAAAGAGAACGTAAAGCGGTGGAAACAGCGGGGTTAAAACTCCAAGCTGTCACAGGTGAGGAGATTCCTCAGTCTTTATTTCCATTAATGTACGAATTTTACTCTGATACCTGTGATAAGTTCGGTTGGTGGGGTAGTAAGTATCTAACTAAAAGGTTTTTTGAAAGTCTATATCTTAATTATCGCCATCGGGTAGTATTTTTTGCCGCCCATAATCAGCAATCCACAAGCCAACCTTTAGGAATGTCTTTTTGTTTATTTAAAGACGACAGGTTATATGGACGTTACTGGGGAAGTTTTCAAGAAATAGATTGTCTCCACTTTGATGCTTGTTATTATACACCCATCGAGTGGGCTATATCCCGTAAAATCCAAATTTTCGATCCGGGTGCAGGTGGTAGACACAAGCAACGGCGAGGTTTTCCAGCTACTCCCAATCACAGTTTGCACCGCTTTTATCATAACCACTTGGGTCAACTTTTACGCCGTTATATTTCCCAGGCAAATAATCATGAAGCACAACAGATAACAGCTATGAACGCAGATCTACCTTTCAATCCTAATCCCTGTTAAAAACAATCGACAAAAAATTACCTTGTATCTGTAAGATAAGAAAATATGGACATATTTTTCTACAATCATGGATTTAATAATTGACGATTTAACTGCTATTGACGATAAACTTTCCCAACGTCACATTGACCTTGACCCTCATGGTTACTTTATAATATATATAGATGCCAATGAGCGTTTAATTCATGCTAAACACTTTACTAATTTTATTGATGAACGTGGTTTAGCTGTGGACCCAGAAACCGGTAAGGTCATTCCTGCACGAGGTAAGGTGGAAAGAAATCACACAACTGTTTTCAGTGGTCGTACTGCCAAAGAATTGTGTGTGAAAATCTTTGAACAAACCGAACCTTGTCCTGTTAGCTTCCTAAACCATGCAGCCTACTTGGGACGGGAATTTGTCCGAGCTGAGGTGGCTTTAGTTACCGGAAAGGAGTACGTGCAGGATTAAGTATTTGTGGGGGAGTGGTCTTAACCTTCCTTGGATGGTTGATTGATTTGGTATATGTAATAGGTGGCCATGGGAATAACCGTCGCTGCAATTAACAGTCCTACTACCCACGCAGTAGAATTGCTCTTGTTCTTATTAGTCTGCTCTGCTGTGGCAAATGTCCCTTCTACCTGGATGCTTTCTTTCTCCTCCGGTGGACCAGGATCAGGTTCACCAGAAAGCACTGCTACCAGGCGATCGCGCACATTAAGCAATCCTTGGTTGTATTTATTGCCAGAACGCAATTCTATTCCCAGGGTTTTTTCCGTAACACTGGTAGCTATTTCATCGGTCAAGAGAGTTTTCACCTGTTCTCCACTCACGATGGTGGCCCCATTTGTTAAGGTATCAACCACTAGAATGGATTGATTTGCCTGGGTTTCAGGTGTGGGAAACCATTTGGTGAATAAGGCCTGAGCAAAGCTCTGTGGTGTTTCTCCGTAGTCGAACCGATGAATAGTTACTATTCGCACTTCCTTACCGGTTTTTCGAGACAGGTCTTGAAAAGCACTAGTAATTTGCCCCTCGTTAAAGCGACTAATTACATCTCCCTCGTCTACTATCCAAGTATTGGGGGTCAGATCAGGTATTTGATACACCCCCGTAGCACCAGCTGGGGTGGTGGGGACAGATACGATCATCAATAATACTGATAGTATCAAGATAGTGATGTATTGAGGGGTGCTGAATAATTGTTTAAGTAGCTGTTTCATAATGAATCCCAAGATGAATTCCACAATACCATTAGAATCACAATACTATAGAAGTGTCTCTAATACTCTGATTTCACACTCTATTCAACCATGCCAATCTATATTTATTGGGGTGAAGATGATTTTGCTATAGAAAAAGCAGTTACCTTACTGCGCGATCGCATTCTTGACCCTTTATGGACTAGTTTCAATTATACTACTTTTCTCCCTGACCAGGGTGATTCTGTAATTCAGGCCCTGAATCAAGTTATGACACCCAGTTTTGGAGCTGGTGGGAGGTTAGTTTGGTTAATCAACTCCAACTTGTGTCAAAATTGTCCGGAGAATATATTCTCGGAACTAAAACGCACCTTACCCGTCATACCAGAAAGTTCCTTTTTGTTGGTGACTAGTCCCAACAAACCCGATGAACGTCTCAAGTCCACAAAACTACTCAAACAATTTGCTGATTTCCGCGAGTTTTCCCTCATCCCACCCTGGAAAACTGAATTACTAGTCCAAGCTGTGAATCAAGCTGCTCAGGATATTGGCATCAAACTAACACCACAAGTTGCTGAAACTTTGGCGGAATCTATTGGTAATGATAGCCGACTTCTCTACACAGAAATAGAAAAATTGCGTCTTTATTTAGCCAGTAGTAATATTCCACTCACTAGTACAATTGTAACCCAACTAGTCAGAAATACCACTCACAACACCCTCCAATTAGCTGCGGCCATTAAAGCAGGTGATTCAGCCAAAGCATTAGGCATTTTAGCAGATTTAATTGGCGCTGCTGAACCAGGACTAAGAATAGTTGCTACCCTCACGGGTCAATTCCGTACTTGGCTATGGGTAAAAATGATGATGGAATCGGGAGAGCGCAATCCCCAGGCGATCGCCCAGGGTGCGGAGGTAAGCAATCCTAAACGGATTTACTTCTTACAGCAAGAAGTCAAGTCTCTATCTGTAGAACAGCTAGTTTTTTCCTTACCTCTACTGTTGGAATTAGAAGTTAGTCTCAAGCAAGGAGCTTCTGAAATCCTTACCCTTCAAACTAAAGTAATTGAACTTTGTCAACTATATCAGAAATCCGGAACTTTTCAACCTGAGAATAAATCAAATCTACTAACATAAATATGACTGTATATTTTAAACCAAGAGGTAATGATAATCCCAAAGCCTCTATTTTACGTGCCATAGTCACAACAATTTTGTACTAGTTATCAACTCTTATTATGCTATCTAAGCTGTCAAAATTTCCCCTATTGTCAATTTTCACTGCTGCTAGTCTAATCTTTACTTTTCCACTAAATGCCAACGGTCAAAACCCGGCTATCACCAGTAGCGAAATCACTAACTATGCCCAAACAGTAATGATTATGGAACCTAAACGTCAGCAAGCCTTTAAAGAGATTAAAACTCTAATTAATACCAGAGCCATCCCCACAATTATTTGTAACGATGCAAACAGTATCAAGTTCCTACCCATAAGTGCCCAGAAAATAGCTATCAACTATTGTAATGAATATGAAGAAACAGTATCCCAACATAGTCTCACCGTTGACAGATTTAATCAAATCACAGCAGAAATTAATAATAATAGTGTTTTAAAAGAAAGAGTACAAAAATTAATTATGGAGAAAATGGGACTATAGTTGACTTTTCCCCGCTCTAAAGAGACGGGGATTCATTAGAACCTTATCCTTGTCTTGTATCTATGTGGAAAATTCCAACTTACAAGCCTTAAAAGCTCCTTGGGGAGGCAATTTCTCAAAACTAACCAAGGACAAACAATCAGGATTTTCTATCATTTCCTGAGACAATAAATATCCCGCAATAGTCCAAGTTTGGTACTTTCGCGCTTGTTTGCCAATTAATCTACCCTTTTTACCATCATAATACTCTGGCCACTGATCCTCACTTAGTCTGGATTGGGCAATTTCTATCGCCTCTTGGGCCATACTCACTCTTCCTGTTTTCACCGCTGCTGCAGCTAACATCCACATTAAAACCGGCCAATTTCCAGCATTGTGATAAGACCAAGGTATATTTTTAGGGTCACATCCTGTTACCACTCTGTACTCTTCATTTTCCAAAGCAGGGAAGCAAATCTTAATTGGCATATCCCCTACTAAATCTTCCCATCTTTTTTCAATTAAATTCATAACCGCTTGTGCTTGTGTTTTTGTGGCTAAGTCACAAATCACTGCCATTAAATTACCCAGGGTAAAAAACCGGGTATCCAATTGAGAAGGTCCCACATTACCCGCAAAGTAACCCCCCTTTCTTGGTAACCATTTATCTAAATTATAATAGGGTAGGGAATCAGCATATATATTGAAAAGGTTTACCGCAGTTTTTCCGTACTCTTCACTCTTGAAGCGATAAATGTCACTGAGGCGATTAATATCTATCCAATAGTGTTCCCGAATATGTCCACCCAACAATGGTAATCTGTGGTCTATTGCTTCTACTATATCCTCGTTACCTTCACAAACCAACAACTCCCTTGCTGCACGTAATGCAGCAAAAAACAACACTTGTATTTCCAGTGGATGTCCGTAAATACCCATGCGCCTATCTATCATACAAGCACCATCTGGTACTAATATAGTAGGGTACATATCAAAGCGATTTGCTAAACAAATATCCATAATTAATCGAATACCTGTTTGGAAATCGGGTCGGTAGGCTAAATCATAATCATTCGTACTTACCACATAAGCCCGTAATAAGATTAACCACCAAAAACAAGAGTCTACTGGGGTCACCCTAGCTATGGCGTGTTCTCCAAAATCAGCCTCTAAATGCTCTTCACCATGGTTAGTGACAACTTTAAAGCTGGCTGGAATTAATCCTCTACCTGGTTTGTAGGGATTCAAGTCCTTTTGTTTAGGCTGTAACTTTAATGTGGCCTCTAGAAAATTTTTAACAATGTCCGTTCTTCCCTTAATCAAAAATACCAATGCTGAAGAAACAAAATCTCTGACGAAACACTGATCATAGTTTAAAGCTTCTACAGACTGGTCAACAGCTGCTAATGTGCCTACTGGTTGTTTCTGATAGTAAAGAATTGACTGTTCTAAGGAATGCCATGCTTCTGCTTCTATATTTGCCTTCAGATTAGCATTTGTGCGTGACTCATTCACTTGCATGGTTAGAATAACTCCAAGATGGGAAATTTTTGCCGAAACTACCTGAGATCTTCCTTACTATTTCCAGGTCAATGATTTTGTCCATGGTAAACAGCACCGTCGACACAAAGTGTCAAGAAAAAGCATTTATAACTCTTACACGCTAAATAAATATCAAAACTAATTCCAGCACTCTTAATCACCCCTCTCGGCAAATACGCAGAAAATAAGTAAGTTAATTTACACTGAACTTTAAGTAATTAGGAGACTTAGTACCTTGGCTATCTTAATAAATTTGGAATTATTTTCCTGTAACTTATCTCCTATAATTGAATAATCTATGATCTTTGACCTAAAAATGCAATATAGGTCACCCAAAACTTAGCATGTTAAATTTGCAGAAACTACATAATTTAAGATACATGTGAATTGAATTTAGCGCGACTTGTTGATTCAACTCCCCCCAACTTTAGTTGCGGGAGGCTAAAAAACAACGGTAGAATGGTAGTTGGCAAAAAAAAATCACCAACAATTATGGGTAAGCAACGCGTTTTGTCTGGAGTTCAACCAACTGGTAACTTACACTTAGGGAACTATTTAGGTGCTATTCGCAACTGGGTAGAGATGCAAGACCAGTATGATAATTTCTTTTGCGTGGTAGATTTACATGCTATCACTGTACCACATAACCCTGCCACTTTAGCAGCTGATACCTACACTATTGCAGCTTTATACTTAGCTTGTGGTATTGATTTACAGCACTCACATATTTTTGTACAGTCCCATGTACCTGCCCATAGTGAACTTTGTTGGTTACTAAACTGTATTACTCCTTTGAACTGGCTACAGGATATGATCCAGTTTAAGGAGAAGGCGGTTAAACAGGGAGAAAATGTTGGCACAGGTTTATTGATTTATCCGGTTTTAATGGCTGCTGATATTTTGCTGTATCAAGCAGATAAGGTACCAGTAGGTGAAGATCAAAAGCAACATTTAGAACTAGCCAGAGATATTGTTAATAGGTTTAATTACTTGTTTGCCCAAGAGAATCCCGTATTGAAGTTGCCTGCTCCTTTAATTAGGAAAGAGGGCGCCAGGGTAATGAGTTTAGCTGATGGTACTAAGAAAATGTCTAAGTCTGACCCTTCTGAATTGAGCAGAATTAATGTTTTGGATCCACCAGATCAAATTGCCAATAAAATTAAACGGTGTAAAACCGATCCAGTTCGGGGTTTGAGTTTTGATGACCCAGCACGTCCTGAATGTAATAATTTATTGACCTTGTATATGCTATTATCTGGCAAAACTAAGGAAGCAGTAGCTGGGGAGTGTGCTGATATGGGATGGGGTAAGTTTAAACCTTTACTTACAGAAACAACTATTAACGCTCTAGAACCAATTCAAAACAAGTACAAAGAGATAAGAACAGAAAAGGGTTACTTAGAGTCTGTACTTAAAGCAGGTAGGGAAAAAGCTCAAGCTATAGCCAGTCAAACTTTAGCGGATGTTAAGAGGGCTTTGGGCTATACAGCACCATTATAAGCCTGAAAATAAAACCTTTCAAGTATAAAACTTTTACCATGCAGGAAAATCACACCACTATCCATACTAGCAATTCTCTCACTAGCTTCCGTGAAGCGGTACAAGCAGGAGAATTTTTAATCACTGCAGAAGTTGCACCCCCAAAGGGAGGGGACATCAGCCATACTATTGCCATGTCAGCGACTCTTAAGGGGAGAGTTCATGCTGTTAATATTACTGATGGTAGTCGTGCTGTTTTGGGTATGTCACCTTTGGCAGTATGCGCCATTTTATGCCAACATGGAATTGAACCAATCTGTCAGTTAGCTTGTCGCGATCGCAATAGAATTGGACTGCAAGCTGACTTGATGGGGGCCCATGCTCTGGGTATTAGGAATATTTTAGCTTTGACGGGTGATCCAGTCAAAGCTGGTGATCATCCGGATGCTAGAGCTGTTTTTGACCTGGAATCTGTCCGGTTATTACAATTAATTACTAATATGAACCAAGGACTAGATTTTAATCATAGGACCTTAGTTGATGGAGGTTTGGATTTGTTTGCTGGAGCAGCAGTGGATCCTCAATCTAAAAGTTGGTCTGGGTTACAGAGTAGATTTGAAAGGAAAGTGCAAGCAGGGGCACAATTTTTTCAAAGTCAGCTAATTACTGATTTTGAAAAATTAGAGAAGTTTATGGATAAAATTGCTTCTAGTTATAATAAACCCGTGTTAGCAGGTGTTTTTCTGTTAAAATCAGCGAAAAATGCTCAGTTTATTAATAAGATGGTTCCTGGCGTTAATATACCCGACCATATTATCCAGCGCCTAGCCAAAGCCAAATATCCTTTGGAAGAAGGTATGAAAATTGCCTCAGAACAGGTAAGAATGGCAAAAGATTTGTGTCAGGGTGTACATATTATGGCAGTTAAAAAAGAAGAAGCGATCGCACCGATTTTAGACCTAGCTGGTGTTAGCAGGTAGTTACTTATTCCTTTGGACTACTCTGTTTTCGGTTTTCCCCTCCTAGTTGTAGTCTTCCATTAGTGACAATTCGCAACATTTCTTGTAGATCCTCCTCGATATTTTGCAACACCCGATCTGCATATTCATCCGCGCCATTTTCGATTTCCCTAGCATGGGCGATCGCATTTTGGCGTGTCTCTTCCATTTCGTGGTCACAATCGCGTCGTTTACGTTCAATTTCTGCCAGAGTGTCTTGCATTATGGCATCACACTCCTGTTGTGCTTCACGACGGAGTTGAACAGTTTCCCGTTCTACTTGGCGAATAATATCGTTATCAGCCAAGATTTGAGACCTTTTGACTTGTGCTGCTTCTATAACCTGTTGTGCATATTCTTCCGCTGACAATATAATCTCCTCCTTTTCTTGGAGAATTTCCGCTGCTTCCTGAAATACAGAGGGTAAAGAAACCCGAATAAAATCTAACTGCTCTAGGAACTTATCCTCATCAATAAGGGTACGACTGATAAAGGGTATTTGCATCCCAGAGAGGATAATATCTTCCAGACGGTTAAGCTCCTGGAGAATGTCTACTACTCTCTGGGGGTGGGAATATTCGGGAACTGGGAGATCCTGGTCATTGGGTTTTCGGATAGAGGGATTTGGCTGTAGCATTGGTATATATCCATAGCAATGTGCGGGGGAACAAGATGGTCGACAGATCCACCGAACCTGGCAATTTCTTTCACCACACTACTACTTAAAAAGCTATGCTCATTAGAGGTGGCGAGAAAAACAGTTTCGACCTGAGTTGAAAGGGTTTTATTAGTATGGGCCATTTGTAACTCTATCTCAAAATCAGAAACAGCTCGCAAACCACGTAATAAAACCCCCGCTTGTCGCATTTGGGCATAGTTAACCGTTAATCCATCAAAACTATCCACCTCTACGCTGGGTAAATGGCTAGTAGCTGAACTAATCTGCTTCAGACGCTGCTCCACAGTAAACAATGGAGTTTTGTTAGGATTGCGCAGAACAGCAACAATGACCCGACTAAATAGCCGAGTAGCTCGTTCAATAAGATCAAGGTGTCCCAAGGTAATAGGGTCAAAGCTGCCAGGATAAATAGCAATCATGTTGAATAGAAATTAGAAAGATTTCAGGTTCGCGTACACTGTTTAATACCCTTAGAGGAACAGGCTTTTTAAGTGAATGATGGAATTTATTGATTAATATGTCGTGATATTGTACATTAGTTACATAAATTTTGCAATTGTTTCCTGTGAAGTAGAAACATATTGTTTGGTAACTTGCATGGTAGTAGATTTCTCCGCCTTACTGTTAGGGTTCGAGTTCACCTCCCCAGGTCCCGTAGTACCTGGATTAGAATTTGGACCATTTGTTATTCGTTGGTATGGATTGCTAATTGCATCAGCCGTATTAATTGGCGTTAGTCTTGCCCAGCATCTGGCCAAACGTCGTCATTTACATCCCGATATCATCAGTGATTTATCCGTTTGGCTGGTAGTGGGAGCTATTCCAGCTGCGAGATTATATTATGTCCTATTTCAATGGTCAGAATATTCCCGTTCTCCCGGGAGAATCCTAGCCATTTGGCAAGGTGGTATAGCCATTCATGGAGCCATTCTTGGCGGTATTATAGCCGCTTTAATCTTTGCCAGACTTAAAAGAATATCTTTTTGGCAATTGGCAGATTTAGTCGCGCCTTCTCTGATTTTAGGTCAAGCTATTGGACGTTGGGGGAATTTCTTTAATTCTGAAGCTTTTGGTGATCCTACAGATTTGCCTTGGAAACTATATATTCCACCAGAACATCGTCCTCCTGCTTTGGTAAATTTTGAGTATTTCCACCCCACCTTTTTATATGAATCCCTGTGGAATTTGATGGTATTTGCTCTATTACTAACTTTATTTTTTCGGAGTTTATCTGGCAAACCAGAATTAAAAACCGGAACCTTATTTTTGGTTTACTGGGTAGCCTATAGTATAGGAAGATTTGCTATTGAAGGTTTACGTACGGATAGTCTCATGTTAGGTTCTCTAAGAATTGCCCAATTGGTTAGCTTAACGGGAATAGTAGTGGGTTTAGCCGGTTTAGTCTGGCTTTATGTATACAAACGCTCCCTACCTGATGTAGTATCTCCTAGTTATAACCACCAATAAAAAATGCCCCAGAGTGTTCTCCAGGGCTTAACCAGGGTGCATCTACCATATCTTTCTACCACTCGCAAGCGGTGAATCCGGAAAACCATGGCGGAAATATTGAGAAATTTCATGGGAAAATTGGCAGAAGTTTCCTATTTTGGATGCAACATGATTAACTCCTTAAAACCAGCAGTGTATATTGTGGGTGCAGGACCTGGAGACCCAGATTTATTGACAGTGAAAGCACAAAGGCTATTAGCTGCTGCTGATTTGGTACTTTTCGCTGACTCTTTGGTTCCCCAACAGATCCTGGATATTTGTCGTCCAGATGCACAAGTTATCGGTACCGCCACCAAAACTTTAGAGGAGATTGTAGGCACAATTATAGCAGCAGTTCAATCTAATAAGTTTGTTGTACGTCTTCACTCAGGAGATGTTAGTTTATATAGTGCTATTCACGAACAAATTGAATTACTTAACGCTTCGAATATACCTTTTGAAATAGTACCTGGAGTTAGTGTCTTTCAAGCTGCTGCGGCAAAATTAAAAGTAGAGTTGACAGTTCCTGATTTGGTGCAAAGTATTATTCTCACTCGGGTGAGTGGAAGAACAAAAGTACCAGATCAGGAACAATTGGCCAGTTTAGCAGCACATCAAGCTAGTCTGTGTTTATATTTGAGTGCACGTCATGTAGCTAGTGCCCAAAACCAACTTTTACAACATTATCCTCCACAAACTCCCGTAGCTATTTGTTTTCGCGTAGGATGGCCCGACGAAAAGATCTTTATTGTCCCCCTAGAGAAAATGGCAGAGTCCACCGATGAACAAAAACTGCTGCGCACCACTTTGTATATAATCAGCCCCGCACTGTCTACCGTAAGTGGGCGATCGCATCTATATGATGCCAAATATAATCATTTATTTCGTGTTTCTACACAATAGATTTCCAATGGAAAAGAGTCATATCCAACTTCCAGGCTATAAAATACTTGAGGTAATTCACGTTAGCAGCAGAACCAGTGTATATCGAGGTGAACAAGAAACAACTAAAAGATCGGTAATTATAAAAACTGCTAACGCCCAATATCCCCCATTAAATGAATTGATAGCCTTAAAAAATCAATTTGCCATTACTCAAAAAATTGACCATCCCCATATTATTAAATCCTATACTTTAGAACCTTATGGTAATAGTTACGCCCTAATTGGTGAGGATATAGGTGGTATATCAGTTTACAACTATGCCCAATCTCAACCACTGGCACTAAATATGTTTTTAAAAATTGCCATTGCAGTGGTGAAAGCACTGGAGTATTTGTATAATTACAAAATTATCCATAAAGATATTAAACCAAAAAACATTATTATTAATCCAGAAACTCATCAAATTAAGTTGACAGATTTCAGTATTTCCTGTGTGCTACCCCAAGAAATAGAGGAAATCAAAAAGTTCAACCCATTAGAAGGAACACTTTCCTACATGTCACCAGAACAAACAGGGAGAATGAATTGCGGTATAGATTATCGCAGTGATTTTTATTCTCTGGGGGTGACCTTTTATGAACTACTCACAGGAAGATTACCTTTTATCAGTAAAAATCCTCTCAAGTTAGTACATTCTCACCTAGCGAAAATGCCACCACTTCCCCAGGAGATTAACCCAGAAATTCCCGATTTGTTAGCGGAAATAACTATCAAATTAATGTCAAAAAGCCCAGAAAATAGATATCAAACAGCTAGGGGAATCAGGTACGATCTAGAAAGATTTCAAGAAGTATTATTAAATCATGGTCAGATTAAGTCTTGGCAATTAGGAAGTAGAGATATAGCAGATAGATTTATAATTTGTGACAAAGTTTATGGTAGAGATAAGGAGATTGCCATATTATTAGATGCGTTTGCAAGAGTCAGGCAAGGCAGTAAAGAATTAATGTTAGTGCTAGGTTCTTCAGGTATTGGTAAAACTGCTATTATCTATGAAATTAACCAACCAATTCTAGAACAAAAAGGTTATTTTACAGCTGGTAAATATGAGCAACTACAAAATAATAAAAACAATATTCCCGTTTCAGCATTATTAAAAGCCTTGGGGAATTTATTACAACAAGTTTTAACCCAAAGTCCAGAAGAATTAGTAGCATGGAAAAACAAGATTTTATTAACTCTAGGAGAACAAGCACAAGTTATTATAGATGTAATTCCTGAGTTAGAAAAGATTATTGGTTCACAACCAGCAGCGCCCAATTTGACCAGTAATGCTGCTCAGAACAGGTTCAACGTATTATTTGCTAAATTTATCCAAATATTTGCTAATGAAGAACATCCCTTAGTGATTTTTTTAGATGATTTGCAATGGGCCGATCCCACTTCTTTAAAATTAATCCAATTCTTAATTAAAGAACCAGATACCAAATATTTATTACTGATCGGTGCTTATCGCGACCATGAGGTTTATAGTGGACATCCTCTCACAGTTACCCTAGAGAATTTACGAAAAGTTGAACCCAAAATTGCCATTAATGAAATTGATTTACAACCTCTAGATAAAAACCAATTAAATCTGCTAATCTCAGGCAATTTAGCCTGTGAAGAAACCCTGTCCTTATCTTTAACTGAATTTGTATTCAATCAAGCACAGGGCAACCCATTTTTCAGCAATCAGTTAATTAAATCTATGTATGAAGATGGGTTACTCCGTTTTGACTTTCAGTTGGGTTGTTGGCAATGTGACATTTATAAGGCTCAGGCTTTATATGGTAATGATATTCTCCAATTATTAGCAACACAAATCCACAAATTACCCGTTGCTACACAGGAAGTGCTAAAGATCGCTGCTTGCATTGGTAATGAGTTTGATTTATTAACCCTAGCCATTACTTGTGAGAAGTCCCAGCTGGAAATAGCATCCAACTTGCAGAATGCTTTGACCGCAGAACTGATTATTCCTCAAGACGAAAAACACAATTTATTATATCCTGAAACCTATCAAAATGATTACATCAAAAAATACAAATTCTTCCATGATCGAGTACAGCAAGCAGCCTATTTATTAATTCCAGATAACGAGAAAGAATCAACCCATTGGCACCTTGGTCAATTAATTTATGAATACTCTAAAAATAGAGATAAAAAGGAACTAGAAGAAAAAATATTTATTATAGCTAATCAATTAAATGTGGCCAGAACAATAATTGACACAGCAAGGGAAGTAGAAAAATATCAATTGGCTGAACTGAACTTAATAGCAGGTCATAAAGCCAAACTATCAACAGCGTACGAAGCTGCTATTAATTACTTAAGATTTGCCTTAGAAATTTTACCAGCAAATAGCTGGGAAACTCATTATTATCTAACTTTAAACTTGTACTTAGAAGCAGTAGAAGTAGAATTTCTCAACATCAATTTTGACCGGGCAGAAATCTATATTGAATTGGTCCAACAAAAGGCAGTTACCCTCCTTGATCAAGTACCTGTATATGAGATACAAATTCAAATATATATGGCAAAAGTCCAAATAAAATTGGCAATTGAAACAGGTATACATATTATCAATATGTTGGGAATTCAATTGGTAGAAGAATCACCTAAAATTCTCAAGAATCAGAATCAAAACTATGTGGATGAACTAATTAATTTACCTGTCATGACTGCACCTGATAAAATAGCAGCCATGCGAATACTAGGAAATATTACCACCGCTACTTATTGTTTTGACCTAAAACTATTTGACAGAATAGTTTTTACGATGATCCATTTATCATTACAATATGGTAATTGTTCAACTTCTGCTTCTGGTTATGCCCATTATGGTCTGTTATTATGTAGAGTTGCTGGCAATATTGACAATGGATACCATTATGGTCAATTGGCATTGAATTTAGCCAACAGGTTTAATGCTCAGGAAGTTAAATGTGTGGTTCTCTTAACTTGTAACTCAAACATTAATTTCTGGAAAAATCACTTACAACAAACCATAACTAGTTTATCAGAATGCATGAATTATGGCATGGAAACTGGCGATTTAGAGCATGTCGGTTACGCATCTGCTATCTATAATCAAAATAAATTTTTAATTGGTGAAAATTTAACCTTTCTTTTACAGGAATTGGAAACCCATATAAATTTAATGTATAGATTTAAACAACAGGGCGCAGTTCTAGTACATTTAATTTGGAAGCAATTAGTTTTAGAGTTGTTAAATTATGATCCCAGTTCTGGTTCTTTTCATAATTCATTTGATAATACTGAATTGTTATCAATCTTAATCCAATCCAAAGCTTCTACTCTAATATTCACATTCTACTTGGCTAAAACTATATTTTTCTACCTATTCCATAACCATCAAAAATCTTTAGAAGCTGTTCTTCAAATGACTGAACATTTGAACTACGTCTTCACTCAGATTGGTTGTAGCCAATATAATTTTTATTATTCTTTGGTTCTGTTGGGTGAATGCTCCCAAAAATCACATGCAAATCAAGAAAATTTAGAAAAATATCTAGGAACGGTTAAAGTCAATCAAGAATCTATGGCAATATGGGCCAGTCAATGTCCAGAAAATTATCAACATAAGTATGATCTAATAGCAGCAGAAATGGCAAGAGTTCTCAGCAATTATTGGCAAGCAGGTGAACTTTATGACCAGGCTATTATGGGTGCTAGAAAAAATAGATACATTCAGGAAGAAGCTCTGGCAAATGAGTTGGCTGCTAGATTCTATCTTAGTTGTGGTAGGAACAAAATTGCTCAAACTTACTTAATTGATGCTTATTATTGTTATGTGAATTGGGGAGCTAAATCAAAAGTAATCGATCTGGAAATATCTTATCCTGAATTACTTGCTCCTGTCCTCAAACCCAGAACAATAATTGCAGAAGAAACGAATTTTATGACTAAAATTATGGATAGCAACAAAAATGTATCAGCTATTCTAGATTTGGAAACAGTTACAAAAGCATCCTTAGCCATTTCATCAGAAATAAAAATAGATAAATTGCTGGGTACTCTATTGAATGTAATTATTGAAAATACAGGAGCAAAAAAAGCCACGTTAATTCTTAAAAAAGACTCCAACTTGTTTACTGTAGTACAAGAAAATCAAAATACCGGTTGGGAACTTATACCAATTAAGGATAGTCAGGATATCCCAATCAATATAATCAATTATGTCAACAACACTCAAAATGAGATACTTATTGATAGTAATAGTATAGATAAAAAATTTGCTATAGATCCTTATATTATCAAATATCAGCCCAAGTCTATACTGTGTAATCCTATATTAAAGCATGGACAACTTATGGGTATAATTTATCTGGAAAATCGCTTGACTACAGGTGCATTTACTCCCGACAGACTGAAAGTTTTAAAACTACTATCTTCCCAAGCAGCTATTTCTTTAGAGAATGCTGAACTATATGAAAGGTTGGAAGAAAAAGTCGCCATTAGAACTAAGGAGTTAAATGATAATAATCTCCATCTGGAAAAAACTTTACAGGAGTTAAAATCTACCCAAATGCAGTTGATTCACACGGAAAAAATGTCCAGTTTAGGGCAAATGGTAGCTAGTATCGCTCATGAAATCAACAATCCTGTCAATTTTATATATGCTAATGTTGATCACGCCATTGACTACATTCAATACCTACTAGATTTACTCAATATCTATCAACAAGAATATCCCACTCCCCACCAGATAATTGTAGAAAAAATTAAGTCTATAAATGTTGATTTTTTAGTAGCTGATTTACCAAAGGTATTAAATTCTATGTCCGTAGGTGCGGAAAGAATTCGAGATTTAGTTGTGAGTTTACGTAATTTTTCTCGTGTCGATGAATCAGAAATTAAACCTTTAGATATTCACCAGAGTATTGACAGTACCTTAATCCTCTTACAACCTCAATTTAAGGAAAAGTTAGGATCTGCCAAAAATCTTATTGTCAAAAACTATAGCGATCTGCCGTTAATTACTTGTTATGCTTCTCAGTTAAATCAAGTATTTATGAATATAATTGGTAATGCAATTGATGCTGTATATGAACACCGACTAACTTTATCAGCAGCAGCAAAGGAGATTTTTACGGGAAAAATAATCATCTCCACATCAGTGATTAGTCGTGATTGGGTGAGAATTTGTGTTAAAGATAATGGCAAGGGGATGACTACCGAAATGAAAAACCGAATTTTTGAGCCCTTTTTCACGACCAAACCCGTGGGTGAAGGTACTGGTTTAGGATTATCTATTAGTTATCAAATTATAGTCAATCAACATCGGGGAAAAATTGATTGTCTATCCCAACCGGGAATGGGAACAGAATTTGTCATCCAAATCCCCACGGATTGTTCTCAATATGATTAGAATTCTATTGGAGCGTAAAAGCCCATGAAACTAAATACTATTCATGAGCAGGTAAGTGCGATTAAACTTGTTGCAATTATTTAAAGTTATCTAATTTTTCATAACTTCTATTAGTCTTCATCTTCCTCCTCATCTTCATATTCTTCATCAAAAATCTCATCTATTAACTCTTCAGCACGATCATCAGGAATCTTTAATGCTTCCTGTAGTGCAAGTAGATAGTCTTGGTCAGCTTCAGATAATTCTTCATCAATATCCATGATGAGTAGGGCCAGGACGTATGCGATTTCACAATAAATACCTTCATCCTCTAATTTTAACAGAGATGAAATAGCACTGGGGATGAGATCCTCAAGTCGGTTCTTGTTTTCATCAATATAGGAATCCACTGTAGATGATAAAGCATTAAATTCTTCTTCAGTGTATTCATCAAAAATTTGTAACCCATCAAACAGGTCAGGTATGGGATAGTCTTTAGTGTAAATAATACCTTCTTGCTCATTAGCAGCGGAAAAAAGTCCGAGGATGGAGATAGCTACCTCCGGTTTGAGGTCAAGAGGATTTTGACTGGTGCCCTTAACGAGCTGACTTTTAGACTGTGTTTTGGACATAGGGATCCTTGTCATTTAATCAATACTATCCTACCTTTATATTCCCCAATCCACTGGAAATTAGTGATATGATATTTTGTTATCATGACCACCACAAGACCAATTACAAAATAGACCCATGACAATGGGAAAAAGAACACAGGCCAAAGATCTGGAAGTTAGACTACTGCGAGAAGGTATTATCGAATCTCGACACGTAGTGCAAGCTGCAGTTAGTGATGACAGAGGAAGGGTTTTATCTGTAGCTGGTAACGCTGAAACAGCCACATTTGCCCGTTCCGCATTGAAACCATTTCAAGCTCTAGCCGTGACCAGCACGGGCACCATAGAACGCTATGGTTTGAGCGATCGCGATCTAGCGATTATCACTAGTTCTCACCAAGGTAGCATTGAACAAGTCAGACAAGTATTTAATATTATCTGGCGGGTTGATCTAGAAACAACCATGTTACAATGCCCCATTCCTTCCGGTAAGCGCAGTCCACTGGAATATAATTGTTCTGGTAAACATGCGGGTATGTTAGCCGTTTGTCAGCAAAGGCACTGGCCTTTAAACAATTATTTAGACAAAAAACATCCTGTCCAACAGTTGATTCTAAGCAAAGTAGCGGAACTACTAAGAATGCCAGCGGCAGAATTTATAGGTGTTCGAGATGACTGTGGTGCACCGACATATCTCATGCAACTGGGTCAAATGGCTTTCTTATATGCTCTTTTGGGGTCTAGCAATAATCTAGATATGGAAAGGATTGTGCGAGCGATGAATCACCATCCAGTGATGGTAGCTGGAGAAGGAGAATTTGATACGGAAATAATGCGATTGGCTCCCGGAGAACTAATTAGTAAGTCTGGAGCTGAGGGAGTGCAGTGTATTAGCAGACTAGGGGAAGGAATGGGATTAACCATTAAAGTGGCTGATGGGAGCAAACGAGCTAAGTACGCAGCAGCTATTCATCTCCTACAACAAATGGGATGGATTAGTCCTAGCGTGGCCCAAAGTTTAGGAGATAAATTCATGAACCTCAGCAAATACAAACGTTTGGAGGTAATTGGAGAATTATCATTTTTATAGTTGACAAATTCTAGATTTGGAGTTATGTTAGATGGGTAAGGAAAAAAAGCAACGCGGGATAGAGCAGCCTGGTAGCTCGTCGGGCTCATAACCCGAAGGTCAGTGGTTCAAATCCACTTCCCGCCACTTGTATCAAAAAAAGCCCGTCTGGTAGTTCCGATGGGCTTTTTGACTAACTAGCGGCAAAAACATGCTTAGCAGTGACACAGTCTAGTTCAATTTGCTGCTTAAGAGCCTCCAGATTGGGAAACTTTTGTTCAGGACGTAGGAATTCTACTAGCTCCAGAACTAATTGTCTGCCATATAAGTCCCCCTCCCAGTCAAACAAATGTACTTCTACAGATAAAGAATAGCCATTAACTGTAGGGCGATTGCCAATATTCATCACCCCAAGGATGACCTGGGGACTGGTGTCTATTAAAGCCCTAACAGCATATACTCCTTGACGAGGTAAAAATTTATCCTGTGGTAGTTGCAGATTAGCTGTGGGAAAACCGATAGTTCTACCCAGTTTTTTTCCGGTGACTACTATACCAGATAGAGTATAAGGTCTTCCCAATAGACGGTTAGCCCTGGGGACATCACCTAGAGATAAAGATTCTCGGATTAGGGAAGTGCTAATACGATTCTCCTGACCATCTATTGTGTCATCATTTGCGGGTAAATTAATCATATCCATTTGAATAGGAACTATATTAACAGGTATATTATACAAACCAGCTAAAATTTGCAAATCCCTAGCAGTGCCAAGACGTTTTTGACCAAAACAAAAGTCTTCACCCACACTAATTTTCCGACATTGGAGTTGTTGCACCAAGATTTTTTCCACAAAATCCCGGGGTGAAAGAGCGGATAATTCCCTATCAAAGGGTAATAATACCAATTGGTCTATACCTAGTCCTTGTAGACATTCTATCTTTTCCACCAGTGGTGTTAACAGGGAGCGGGGTTGGCCGCTAAAAAATTCCTCAGGATGGGGATCAAAGGTCACAACAGTTGAGTGAATGGACTTTATATTGTCTATATTGTCTTGGGTGTGGGAATTTCGAACCGGTTCAATAACTCGTTGATGACCAAGATGAACACCATCAAACTTACCAAGAGCAACAGCAGTTGGTGTTAGTATCTGGTCTGTGGAAGCAGCAACCCAGATAGAAGACCTATTTTGAGTCAAATTTAGCACTTAGATTTACTTTGTGGTATTAAGGGGATGGTCGATATGGTCAAATCTATTCAATGTATGAAATAATAACTGTATGAGTGACCATAAGAGATAAGGACAAAGTTAAGATGTATACGGGCTTTGATCAAGACAAACGCAAAATACTCTCCGCCCTGTGCCACGGTGCCATTTTCTTTAGCACTACGGTGATATCTGTGGGTTTACCTGTTGCCATACTAATTATTTCCGATGACCCAGTTGTTAAAGACAATGCCAAGGAGTCCATAAATTTCCATTTTAACGTTTGGTTTTATGGGGCCATTTTAGCAGGTTTGTTTTTTCTGTTGGGTTGGTTAGTCCTACCCCTAATAATATTACTTCCTCTAGCGGGTGTGGGATATTTAATTCACTGGGCGCTGACAATTTTTGCCATTGTCAAGGTCCTGGCAAATCCAGACCTGGCCTTTAGCTATCCTTTTATCTTTCGAGTTTTTTAAAGGTCAACATTAATTTTTAGTAAATTATTTCCGAGAAAGTATCAATCCAGCTGTAGAATATAAAATTGCCCCATAGCTTGATTAGCAGTGAGGCAAACACAGTTAAGCACTGTTTTCATTTTGGCTGAAAGTCCCAGACCCGATTATGGTGTTTGTGACTGTTTGTTGTATGTCCACTTGTCTAAGATCAAATTAGGTTTTATGTTTCCCACCCATCGTCCCCGTCGTTTACGTACCCATCCTCAATTACGTCGGATGGTGCGTGAAACTGTCTTAACTACAAGCGATTTAATCTATCCTTTGTTTGCTGTTCCTGGTGAAAGTATCGCTAATGAGGTAAAATCCATGCCAGGGGTTTATCAACTCTCCATAGACAAAATTGTGGAAGAAGCAAAGGAAGTCTATGATTTAGGAATTCCAGCAATTATTTTATTTGGTATACCTGAAGACAAAGATATAGATGCTACTGGTGCGTGGCATGATTGTGGCATTGTGCAAAAGGCAACAACCGCAGTTAAACAGGCAATTCCAGATTTAATCGTGGTCACGGATACTTGTTTGTGTGAGTACACTAGTCATGGTCATTGTGGTTACTTACAAACAGGAGACTTAACGGGAAGAGTGTTAAATGATCCCACTTTAGAGTTGTTGAAAAAAACTGCAATTTCTCAAGCTCAAGCTGGTGCTGATATTATTGCTCCTTCTGGAATGATGGATGGTTTTGTCCAAGCTATTCGCGCTGGCTTAGATGAAGCAGGTTTTGAAAATATTCCCATCATGTCCTATGCTGCCAAGTATGCTTCTGCCTATTATGGTCCATTTAGAGATGCCGCAGACTCCACACCACAATTTGGTGACAGACGTACTTACCAAATGGATCCAGCTAATTCCCGGGAAGCTATCAAAGAAATAGAGTTGGATATTATTGAAGGTGCTGATATGCTGATGGTAAAACCTGCTTTGGCATACATGGATATTATTTGGCAGGTTAAAAAAGCTAGCAATTTACCAGTGGCAGCTTATAATGTATCCGGAGAGTATTCTATGGTAAAAGCAGCTGCTTTAAATGGCTGGATAGATGAGCAGCGAGTTGTAATGGAAACTCTAACAGGATTTAAACGTGCAGGTGCTGATATGATTCTAACATATCATGCTAAAGAAGCAGCTAAATGGTTGTAGATAAGTATCTTGGTAGCTTGTATTTATAATCGGCTAGGTTCAGTGCTTTTTGGTGATTTGGTGGTGATTTCAATTTGGTGTAACCTAGGACCATTAACGGAAACCACAGTAAATTGTAGATTATTATAGACATAAATTTCTCCTTTACTGGGTATTCTCTGTAACTGATACAGTAAAAACCCACCTAGAGTTTGATATTCTCGTGCAAGCGGTAAGTCAATTTGTAGGAACCGATTGAGTTCTTCCAAATTTGTCTGTGCTTGTACTAGAAAACTTTGCCTTTCTAATCTTTGAATTGCTACCCCCTCATTTGCGGAAGAATTGCCCGCATGACCGATAATTTCCTCAATAACATCCCCAATGGTGATCATACCTGCTGTAGCACCAAACTCATCAACTACAATTACCATGGTTGATTTTTCCCGTTGCATCATTGATAATAATTCGCTCACCAGGGTTTGTTCTGGGACAAACCGAGGAGAACGCATCCAGGGGTAAATTTTTGTCTCTGGGTTCATTTTTCCCTGGGACAAGGGTGTGGCTAGGTCTTGAAAATAGATAATGCCACGAATATCATCTAAAGATTCACCAATCACGGGATAACGAGAATATCCACTAGATGTTATTTCCTCCAGAAGTTTTTGAAAACTAGCGTCTACTGATAGAGAGATAATATTTGTGCGGGGGATCATCACCGATTGGGTGGTGATTTCTCCAAATTCAAACACATTGTTTAAAAGTTCCCTTTCAGCTAATTCTAATCCAGTTGATTCTCGCTCCGTCGAAATAATTAATTGCAATTCTTCCGGTGTTACCGGAGGTCTCCAACTTTGACCTGTGTACTCAACACCAAATAATTTTAGTAAGTGACGGGTAGATTGGTTGAGAATCCAAATCACCGGACTAAAAAACCGAACTATAGCTTTAACCGAAGGGCCTAAAAGACGGGCAAATTTTTCCGAATACATCATCGCAACTGATTTGGGAAATAATTCTCCCAGAACAATCTGCAAGTAGGCAATCAGAAAAAAGGTCAGGGGAATTGATAAGGAATGAGCCACTACCACATTACTTAGATTCCCCAAATTACCCGGTAAAGAAAGAGATTGTAGCCATGCTTCTATGAGGGGAACAATGCTACTTTCTCCAATCCAACCCAGAGCCAAGCTAGAAAGAGTAATACCTAATTGAGCGGTAGATAGCAACCTATCAATACTACGTTGTAACATTTCCACTGCGATCGCAGGTGCATCACCAGACTGAACCAGTTGATGAATGCGGGTTCGACGCACAGTTACCATAGCAAATTCTGCTGCTACAAAAAAGGCGTTAATTGTTATCAAAATTAGTATTGACAACAATTTTAATCCTATATCTGTCCAAATTAACTGGGGAAAAGTGATCACCTCTCAAGCTCGTGTAGAATAATTTTTATGAGAATTTTAGACTGCTCCCAACTCCCTATTTTAGATGAAATCCGGTGTTGATTTTTTATTTTTCCTTATTTTTCTACAGGAATATCAGACAGCTGTAATTTAAGTTTTTGAGCAGGGTAGTCTGTTAGAGACAAGGTTAAACTACTCACATCGTTAAGTAAAGCAGTGGGGATGCTAATCTTACCCGTAAATATGGGCCCGTTACCTGGTAGCTCGGCGGGTAAACCATCTGTAGTAGCAGTCAAAACTCTGCCTTTATCGTCTGTAACATCTAGAAAACTATATAAAAATCTCACAGATTCATCAGACTGATTGTGCATTTTGACCTTGAGTATGAGTTGACCACCGGAATAACTAGCTGACCGTACGGACATGTTTACACCCTCACTTTCAGCCACCACGGGAAATCCTGGCTGTGGGGGTTCTTCTGGAAGTTCTTGTGCTTTTTGTTGAGATTTATCTTTTGTGGATACGGTTTCTTCCTCTTCTTCGACCTTCCTTGTTCGATTATTGTTAGTCTTGTTTTTTTCTATTCGTTTTTTCACCTGATTAATTATATCCTCTTCTTTTAAGAAAGATATAGGGACAGATTGCAAATCATTATTCTTACTACTAATTAACTTAGATGTGGGACGACCATCCGGTGATGTTACCCCCTTGAGAGCAGAGCTTCCCATAGAAAAACCCAAAAAAGCACTAACTGAACCTGTCATCAGCATCAGGGCTACCAAAATTAAAGTTAGAACCGCAGTGGAATTTGTTGTTATCATTGTCAGACCTTGTTTAATAGCGATTTCCAGCCTAAACTAAAAAATTTTTTTTGGGTTGGCGTAAAATTATAAAAACTATGCTATGTTAGTTTGAGTTGGTTTGAACTTCAAGCAACTAGCGCCTTTGGCCGATTGGGGAGGCAACGAACTCAGTGCGACAGTCTCAACTCCATCCATGAGGGTGAAAGTCCCTCCATCAAGTCAGATGGTGACTCCAGTGTACACCTCTTTATTCTGACCCAATAGAGGGGGGAAGCAAGTACACAAATCCAACGCTAAGAAAGTCCGATCAAAGCAGAGGAGAGGGAGTTCATATGGCTAACGAAAGTGAACCTGCGTCAGAACTACGGTTAAACAAAGCAGTGAAATGGACTGACACACTGCGAACAAAAGTTCAATGTGGCAAAGTAACCCCTATGTTGAGTGATAGGAACTCTGACCTTACAGACCACACCGTAGAAAGTAGGAGCCTAAGTGAACACAATAATGGTTGGTGAATAAAGACTGGGAACTAACTGTCTTGTGAACCTTTATAAGGAGGCTAAGTCAAAGCCTAAGATAGTTGGGAAGGAACTTACCTCAAGCCAAAGTCTACCTGTAATGGGTAGAATATGCCAAAAGGTAAGTGGCTACATTTCAGGTGAATCAAAGATGAAAGCCGATGACTAAAGCTCGAGAAGCAGTATGGACACGTTTGGATTGGAATAACATCCAGTACAAGGTGTCGCGGTTACAATCCAAGATTTATCAAGCATCTCTGACTGGTGATAAAAGTTCTGTTGTTAAATATCAGAAAATCCTAATAAATTCCTACAGCGCCAAACTATTGGCAATCAAAAAGGTCACACAGGATAACAAGGGTAAAAAAACAGCAGATGGCGACCAGAGAATCGACCTAGCCAAAAACCTGGAACTAGACGGAAAGGCAATTCCATTAACGAGGATGGAAATCCCCAAATCCAATGGAGAATCCAGAAATCTAGGAATTTCAAAGATGGAAGATAGAGCCAAACAAGCCTTGGCAAAAATGGCTCTAGAACCGGAATGGGAAGCAAAATTTGAACCCAATAACTATGGGTTTAGACCAGGGAGAAGCTGTCACGATGCGATCAGCGCCATTGAGAGCCAAGTCCGTAGAAGAACTAGCTATGTCCTAAGTGTGGATATTAGTGGTTGCTTTGACAAGGTAAAACATGAGGCAATAGTAGAAAAGTGTAACACCTTCCCCATAATGGAACGCCAAATCAGGGCTTGGCTGAAAAGCGGAGTAATGATAGGCGAGGTATTCCATCCAATGGAAAAAGGTGTGCCAGTGGGAGGGGTCATTTCGCCTCTTTTGGCAAATATTGCACTACACGGACTAGAAACTCACATTTCCCAGAAATTTCCATATCTAAGTGCCAATCAGGCTCAAGGTAGGGTCGAGGAGATAGGGGAAGCTAGACTCATAAGATACGCCCATGACTTCCTGGTACTACACTGGGAAGAAGAAACCATCAAAGCAGTAAAGACTGAAGTAGAGACCTGGTTAGGAGAAATAGGGTTAAACCTAAATCAACAAAAGATCAGGATGTGTCACACCATGGAGGAATACAACGGGGAAAAACCAGGACTAGACTTTCTTGGATTTAACATCAGAACCTATAAAATAGGCAAGTACAAATCCAATGAAAAAGTCAATGGCGAATTTCCGGGAATGTTAACTAAAATCAAACCATCGGAGAAGTCCGTGGAAAGATTTGTGAATGACATCAAAGAAACTCTAAATCAGGGACACGACAAAAACCCCCCGATGATGATCAAGCGGTTGAGCTGGATAATCAGAAGCTGGGCAAACTACTTCAAGTCAGGTAGCCACTCCTGGGAAACCTTTGGGGAATTGGAAAACCACAGGCTAGATAAAGTGTATCTAAACTGGGGAAGAAAAAGATTTGCCAAAGACGGTCTCGGGTACATACGCAAGAAGATATTCCATAAAACACCAAGAAAGACTAGTACTTTCGGGTGGAAGGAAGGAAACACTCTCTTCACAGTACCCACATTATACGAGTTCCCATACGCCCAACACATTAAAGTAGAGGGAATAAAAAGCCCCTATGACAGAGATTGGGTCTATTGGACGAAAAGAATGGCTGACCACCCGGAAACACCTCAAGACATCAAGTTCGGAATAACACAACAAGAGGGTAAATGCTACTTATGTGGTCAAAACCTAACAGTTGAGGACTACCTTAAAATCCACTATATAGACGGAAATAAGAACAACAACAGAAAGGAAAACAAGGCAGTAGTACATAATCACTGTCATGAAAGTCACCAAGAGATGACGGTATCTCAAAAAGAGATATTGGGTGTAGCTTGAAGCCGTGTGCGGTGAAAGTCGCAAGCACGGTTTTGCAGCCGAGTTATCCGAGTAATTGGGTAATTTAGGTAACTAATTCGTCTTCAGGCTGGTTCGATTCCAGCAGGGCGCACTTAATTACAACAAAATTAACTACACACCTGGGTCCTTTAGACCCAATTCATGGAAAGCTACCCAACGTAACTGACAGGAGTCACAGACACCACAGGGGTGTTCCCCACCACTATAACAAGACCAAGTTAATTCCCAGGGTACACCTAAGCGGTTACCCAACTGGATAATTTGGGTCTTAGTCAGATTGATCAGGGGTGCGATAATATCAATAGGTTTTCCTTCCCGACCCTGTTTAGTTCCAAGACGGAACACCTCCTGCATGGCGTGGATATAATCAGGACGACAGTCAGGATAGCCAGAATAATCTAAAGCGTTAACACCTACATATACCCGTTCAGCCCTAATTGCTTCAGCATAGGCGAGACCAAAGCTCAAAAAAATGCTATTCCGAGCGGGGACATAGGTTATAGGAATAGACTCCGACATTTGGTCTAGGGGACGATTATGAGGAACAGGGATGGAATTATCAGTTAAAGCTGATCCCCCCCAAGAACGTAAATCAAAAGTGACCAGTTGATGTTCAACCACTCCTAGGGATTGGGCGATAGACATAGCTGATTGTAACTCGCGCCGATGTCGCTGGTGATAATCAAAAGAAATAGCATAGCATTCATAACCATCTGCACGAGCCTGATATAAGACCGTAGAGGAATCCAAACCTCCGGACAAAAGAATTACAGCCTTCATAATTGATTTTTGGTAAACTTCAAGGTAAATTGGGAATTGAACATAAAAAACATAAATTTAAAAAATTTTAAAATTCTTCACAAACTGGGCTACTATGTTACCATTTGGATGGTTTTGCACGGATAATGTTTGACAGTTTAGTATAATTGCCAACAGCCGTAGCATTTTTTAATTTGGTGGTTGAGGAGAAAAAATAGTGCACAACAATAGTATATCAGTTGCGGAACCGAACCTATACTCACAACGCACCCAACCGCGTGCAATTCGCATGGGGGTGATTGGGGTGGGTAACATGGGTCAACATCATGCCCGGTTGCTCAGTTCTATGAAAGATGTGGAGCTAGTGGGGGTTTCTGATATTAACGTGGAGAGAGGAATAGAAACTGCCAGTAGATATAAAGTTAGATTTTTTGAAGAATACTGTGATTTATTACCCCATGTAGATGCTGTTTGTATTGTGGTTCCAACGAGACTCCATTATGCCGTAGGCATTAACTGCTTGCTTGCTGGAATACACGTACTAATTGAAAAACCTATTGCCGCGAGCATTCCTGAAGCAGAATCTCTAGTAAATGCTGCCGCCCAGTCCCAATGTATTTTACAGGTAGGACACATTGAGCGATTTAACCCAGCTTTTAGAGAACTAAGCCAGGTGTTGAAGACCGAAGAGGTTTTAGCACTAGAGTCCCATAGGATGAGCCCCTATTCAAGTCGGGCTAATGATGTATCAGTGGTACTAGACCTAATGATACATGACATAGACTTGCTGTTGGAGTTAGCTGGTTCATCAGTGGTCAAATTAACAGCTAATGGCACACGTTCCCTAGATTCAGGATATTTAGATTACGTCACTGCTACCCTAGGGTTTGCCAATGGCATTGTGGCCACTCTCACAGCTAGTAAGGTCACCCACCGAAAAATTCGCCACATCGTCGCTCATTGCAAAAATTCATTTACAGAAGCTGATTTTCTCAACAATGAAATTTTTATTCATCGACAAAATACCAATCCCCAGAACGACCGTCAGACTCTTTATAGACAAGATGGCATCATAGAAAAAGTCTATACTAGTAACATTCAACCCTTAAGTGCCGAGTTGGAACATTTTGTCAACTGTGTACGTGGAGGTAATCAGCCCTCCGTGGGTGGTGAACAAGCTCTAAAAGCTTTGAGACTGGCCAGCTTAATTGAGCAAATGGCCCTGGAAGAAAGAGTTTGGAATCCGTTAGAATGGCAGACTGAATCTGTGTCCCAATCCCTAACCTCTAGCGTTTAGGAATGGCCATGGACTAAACTGTGGGGAATAGGAGACATATTAACCTAATTCCCCATCAACCACCAAGAACACACTTACAAACAATTCAGTATGCTCGAATGGATTACTAACACAATTAACTCTCTAGGATATATAGGCGTTGCTATGCTGATGTTCCTAGAAAATCTGTTTCCTCCCATCCCCTCGGAACTGATTATGCCATTGGCCGGATTTACAGCCAGTCCCTATCAACCAGGAGGAGCAAAACTGAATATAATTGGTGTGTTTTTTTCAGGACTAGTGGGTTCAGCACTTGGTGCTCTAATCTGGTATTATCCAGGTAGGTTGTTACAAGAACAACAGTTGAAAAAACTGGCTAAAAAATATGGTAAGTGGTTGGCTATATCTAGCGATGATATTGACAAGGCTAAAACCTGGTTTAATAGACAGGGTGGCAAAGCAGTTCTTATAGGTCGTTTAGTACCAGGAATTCGCACCTTGATTTCCATCCCTGCTGGAATGGCCAACATGCCCATGTTACCCTTTTTGCTATATACTACCCTTGGTAGTGCACTGTGGGTTGGCTTTTTGACATATTCTGGATACCTCTTGGGAACCCAGTATAAACTTGTGGAAAAATACATAGACCCCATATCAAAAATTGTTTTGGTTGGTATATTGGTATTATTTTTCCTTTGGGTATTTAAGCGCAAAGGTCAACATACTCGATAATTATGTGAATATGCTATAGTCGTAGCCACCTGTAAGAGGGTGGAGGTGAGCCAGAACCTTTCTCTGGATCTCACTTTTATCCATCAACTCATGTCCTAAACTTTCTAGCTAAAGCTATAACCTCTTAAAATCAAGACAACTAAGTTAACAAACAGGAGCCTTCATGACAGAACCAACCCCCGCAGCTAATCCAATTAATTTGGCCGCTGTGCCTATGAATAGTGGTATCAGCAAACAAACTGTATCCAGCATCGGCCTTACTCACAAGCCAACCAGTAGTTCTGGGAAAAATATCCTCAGTGTTGATTTGGGTAGAACCTCTACTAAAACCTGTGTCAGTCGCGAACCTGGAACCGTAGCTTTTATTCCCGCCAATGTTAAGCACATGTCCACTGAAGAGATACGCAGTGGTGTATTTGAAGGTAAAACTGCCGATCCCATAATAGATTTGTGGTTGGAATATCAAGGAAGTGGTTATGCAGTCGGTCAATTGGCAGCAGACTTTGGTGCCAATCTAGGGGTTGGCAAATCCAAGGTGGAAGATGCTCTGGTAAAAGTGTTAGCTGCTGTTGGTTACTTCAAATTACAAGGCGAAATTTCCGTGGTTTTGGGTCTACCCTTCCTCTCCTTAGAACAATTTGAAAAAGAAAAAGCACAGTTAGTTAGCTTATTGACTGGTCCGCATACTGTTAAGTTTCGGGGTGAATCCTTACTTATTAGTATCACTAAGGTCTGGGTAATGCCAGAGGGTTATGGTAGTCTCCTGTGGACAGAATCTCAACCAAATAAGAGTCCATTAGTTCCAGATTTAACTACAATTTCCGTGGGAATTGTGGATATTGGTCATCAAACCATTGACCTAATCATGGTTGATAACTTCCGTTTTGCCCGAGGTCTTTCCCAAAGTGAAGATTTTGCCATGAGTGAGTTCTATCAGAGAGTTGCAGGTGAAATCGAGGGTGCTGATAGTCAGTCCTTAGCACTTATTTCTGCTGTGAACAAACCAAAAGGTGAACGTTTCTATCGTCCTAAAGGTGCTACTAAGCCAACTAACCTGGATGATTTCCTCCCCAACTTGACAGAGCAGTTTTCTAGAGAAATTTGCTCTCGTGTGTTAGCTTGGTTACCAGACCGGGTGACCGATGTAATTATCACCGGTGGTGGCGGCGAGTTCTTCTGGGCGGATATCCAAAGATTGCTCAAAGAGGCTAGAATTAATGCTTATTTAGCCGCTCCCTCTCGTGAAGCTAATGCTTTGGGACAATATCTTTATGGTGAAGCCCAATTATCTACTAGTCGGGTTGCTAACCAATAAAAACAATGTTCCAGTGGTCAAAAAAAACAGTTAAATCTGTAACTTTTAATCCTGGGATTAGCGATGAGAGTCTACTAGCACAGGTGGAAAGTTATTTGCAGGCAAACCCTAGCAAGACTTTTAGTGACCTCTGCAAGGAAACTCTTTGGCAGTACCTATGTGGGTTGGAATCTTCTCCACCCACCCGTGGTACAATCCCCGTGTCTCCAGATCAAAAAATCAGTGAGTTACAACGTCAAGTCGCAGAGCTTGAACGGCGTTTTTTGTCCAGGGAATCTCATATTCTGCAACTTAGTCAACAGGTAGCCCAACTGGCTAACATGGTCAATCAGGGCCAATCTGTGGTTTCATCAGTAAGCTTGGGCGTTTTTAACCCATCTGTTTCCCAACCTGTTCCAGTGGAAAAAACTGATCCTGTAATTGATAGGTTAAGCAGTTTAATAGATGATTTTTAGCTGAATTCGCCGTTAGTACTCCCTTTGTGCTTTTCGGCGATTCCCTTCTACTACTATGTTGCCATTTGCCATCTTTTCCACAAATAACTAGCCAACCAATTTGTGGAAGTGTGCGCCACAATGGGTAATAGTAAGTTACCACTCCATAGGGCACCATAGGATAAAACTATGCCGATAATTGTGGCCCACACCACGTAGGGCCACTGTTTGGCACCAGTGAGGTGCAGAACTCCAAAACAAAGACTGGAAATTATCACGGCTACATTATCTGCTCCTAAAGCGGGTAGCATTACACCACGAAATAACAATTCTTCGCTTAAACCGGGCAGCAGTCCTAACCATATTAAGTCAGGTAAAGCTAAGGGTTTAAGTACCATACGAAGGTAATAATCAGCACTTTCACGATAATCGGAAGAAATTCGATAGGCTACACTACTGAAAATGGTGATGCTAAAACCCAATCCTAAACCCCAAACTAAGTGTGTAGGTTGCCAGTACAACCTAAACAGAATAACGTCTCCAAACCCTAACCACAGTTTGGCAACTGTCCATAGGATAATGGCTGTTATTCCCATTGCTATTAGAACTTGGGTGCGTGAAAGCTCTGGAATATCTGGTTCTTGTTTTTGTTGCTCTACCACGGGTATTAATGGATGTTAATTAGTTATCGCAAACGGCTGGGAAAAATAAAAAAATGGGCGATATTTATTCTCTTAATAATGCTTGAGGATCTACTCCCGCTTTATGAGCCGCCAATACACCTATTGCCTCTAAGTAAGAGGATACCTGTGTAGATTTGATTCCTAAAGATGCAGCCGGTACGGTGATCAGTGTCTCATTGCCTGTAACCGTGACTATTTGACACTGTATTTGACTTAAGCTCATGAGCAGACTACTACCACAAGCACCCGCAGGTGATATGACAGCGTCAATCTCCTCTACCCAAATATCCCCAGGTAAACTTTTGTTTTTTTCACTGGTAATAAATTGGGGTGCACGACTCAGACCCACTAAAACAGATGGCATATAAGTATAACCTATTTCTTCAGCAGCTGCAAGAGGTGATAAATCCAATTCGGGTGGGGATGTTGCTAAAGCTGGAGCATGGGCGCAAGGAATTTTAAAGGTTCGCACCAATAAATGGCTAATTACAGCTTCAGCACCTGCTATTGGGTCTACCCCCTTTCCCTGACGATATTTTTCTTCCCCTTCCATAGTATCAGGAAATCTCCCCACTACTGCTATGGCTTCTACTTTTTCTGTGGTTACCAATTTTGCCGCCGCCCGCAACAAACTATCTGGGTTAGATATAGTTCCCCAACTTATTCCAGAGGTTGATATACCTATTTCTACCCCTAGTGAAGTATCCGTAACTATACTGTCTACAATGTTTAAACCTAGGGTTGCTCTGGCCCCATCCACCGTTTGTAAGTGCCGCAGCATTAAATCCGGCTCTATGGCTTTGTCTAAAATTACCCCTATTCTATTACTACGCACTGGGCGCAGTCCCCACTCTCCAGAGGCAAACTTATCTAAACCGTATCCCTCTACATAGTAGGAATTAGATATATTCCAGTATAGACTTGCACCATTTAGTACGTTGGGATGGGTGATCAGGCGATCGCATACCTGTGACATGACCCTAGCTAAGGGTATGGCATCACCTGCATAACCACCAATAGTAGCGCCTATACCGGTTGGTATAATAAGAATTGCGGTGTATGGGCGTTGCATCAGACTAAGCCTATAGGTTAACGGGTGACCACCGCTTCCACAGTCGCCTTTTCTCTGGTAGTATCTACAGAGGTTACGGCCCAGCGGAGGGGTTGACCTTGTTTTTTGATTTCTGCTTCAATGGTTTGCTGTAATTCTGCGGGAGTTTCTTGCAAATCTATTTCAGCGGTAATAAAATGGGTAGTCATGTTGGTAAAGGTATTGTAATTATTAATATTAATTATCGGTTGTTAGTTGGCTGTACCAAATTGCTTTTGATAGACCACATCTTCCTTTTCGGTTTCAATTTTTAGGTTTGAAAGAGGTTTAGCGACACAAAGCAAAGCATAACCTTGTGCTTGAAGTTCCATTCCCACACCCATACCATCTGATTGATCAACAGTCCCTTCTATAATTAAAGCCGCACAAGTGGTACATACTCCTGCGTGGCAGGAAGAAGGTAGGTCTAGTCTTGCTTGTTCAGCAGCAGATAGTATAGTTTCATCGCTAGGAACTTCTAAATTATACTTTTTCCCTTGATGGTTGATTTCTACGTGGAAGGTTTGGGTCATAAATTACCAATGCGTAAAAATATGGTCTTTAAAAAAAATGCGAGAAAACAAGAATCCGTAAACCATTATATCCTATGAAGTGGGAAATTGGAAGAAGAGCATTTTTGTCCCAATTACCGGACTTCTGGCAATTACTTGATTTCGAGCATTAACAAGTTTTACATGAATCAGGTCCATTTCTTGACAGCTCTTTAATATTTTTGCTGCCAACTTTTCCTGTTGTGAAGATTCTAATTTATACCAATCCTCATTTATTTTGATCACTATCTCACTTATACGGAAATTAGTTTTAATTGATTGAACAAGTTCCAGCTCTATTCTTTGTTTATCTTTGGTTATTATACTTGTTGCGGTGATTCCCTTTAGCTGCTTTTCTATAAATGCAGTTACTTCCTGTTGTGGTATTAATTCCACTTGTTCTATTTCAGATTGTGATCGGAGGATAAAATCAGTTGCTGGTTGACTTAATTCAGGTTTAGACTTGCCCTCAACAATAGAATCAGCTGTTGGTTCACCTAATTGAGGTTCAAATTTGTCCTCAACAGTAGAATCAGATGTTGATTCATCTAATTGAAGTTCAGACTTATCCTCGACAATAGAATCAGCTATTGATTCACCTAATTGGGGTTGAGATTTGTCCTCAACAATAGAATCAGCTATTGATTCACCTAATTGGGGAACTGGTTGAGAATGGATTTGGGAAATCAAAGAAATTGCTGTAACACCAATTGCCAATAGTGCAGAAAAGACAAAAATCAGGGTTAAGAAACTATCGGATACATTATTAGCCACCTTAGAAGGTAAAAACAGACGAAAACCCCGTAAAAACCCATCCCATTTGCGAACAACCCATAGTAGGAGACCTCCTTTTTCTGAAGTCGTAGAAGAAGAAGTCTCCAACCTAGTTACCATTCTCTCGAGAATTCCTATTGTCCCACGCAGCACCTGAATAATTAAAATTTTCCAAAATAGCGGTTTCTTATGGTATCCTCCTAAGGGGGGTGTGTCTGGCAATTGTGGTTTAGACCTAGGCTTTTTATCTTGGGACATAATTAAATGTGTGAACACTAACTAACATATACCGATATTATGACTATGAAAAGACGAGAATTTTTTCTCCTATGCGGTTTAGGTACACTAGGACTAACTGTTGTAAGCAAAAACCTGATTAACAAAAACAGTCAAAATGCTACCTCCAAGACTGCCATAGCGGGGAATGTCCAACCCCAGGAACCATTACTGCGATTTGTTTCCGTAGCAGACACGGGGACAGGAGATAAAGGACAGTATGCAGTAGCAAAAGCGATGAATGAATATCATCGCAAAAAACCCTACAACCTGGTTATTTTGGCTGGAGACAACATTTATAACAATGGGGAAATTGAGAAAGTAGAAGCAGTTTTTGAACGTCCCTATCAACCCTTACTGGAAAAAGGCGTGAAATTTCATGCTTGCTTGGGCAATCACGACATTAGAACCGATAATGGTGTGCCTCAAGTGAATTATCCCAAATTTAACATGTTAGGGAGATACTATACCTTCACCCGAGAAAACGTTCAGTTTTTCGCTTTAGATACCAATGGCAATGCGGACTGGAAAAATCAACTAATTTGGTTAGATAAAGAACTAAACTCCAGCAAAGCTGTTTGGAAGATTGTATTTGGTCATCACCCAATTTATGCTTCTGGTGTTTATGGGAGCAATGCCAATTTCATCAAAACCTTCACCCCCATATTTCAAAAGTATGGAGTTCAACTTTACATTAACGGTCACGAACATCATTATGAGCGAACTAAACCCATTAATGGCACAACCTATCTGATTTGCGGTGCAGGTGCGGGAAGTCGTCCCGTTGGTCGCTCCCCATGGACAGAATACTCTACTAGGGATTTGAGTTTTGCTGCTTATGATGTTTATGCAGATAGGATGGAAATTAACGCTATTGATACAAGTAACCGTGTTTTTGATAGAGCTGTTATTCAAAGTAACTAGGCAATCACTGATTGAAAAACAGTGCTGTTATCCACTCTGTACATAAACTCTTTAGCTAGCGCTATCATGGTTTCATGGACATCACCATATTTTTGTTTATAGGTTAACTGCTGGTCAAAATCCAATCCTTCAGCTATTTTCGATCTTTCTGGAATTTTGATCGTAAAAGTGGGAGGTAATAGAGGATTAACAGTAATAAAATTCAAATTGTGTGTTTGAGAATTAGTACCATTATAGCGGGAGATGATGGTACCCATAGGAGTGATATGATGGTCATATTCTTTTTTAAATAGTCTGAGTTTTTCCAGGAGTAATTCCAGACCATGAATTGACATGCGACTGGGTACACAGGGGATTAAACAAAAATCGCTAGCGTAGAAGGCACTTTTGATCACATTGTTGATGCTAGGTGGACAATCAATGAGAACATAGTCATATTGTTCTTTTAAGGGTGTAAGAATGTTATGTAAAATAGCTACAGCATTAGCTGGTAAGTACTCTTGAACATCAAATAGTCTGGGACTACTAGGAATTAAATGCAGACAGTTAAAAGAGTTTTTATTTCTGACATTAGAAACCTGGTCTTGAACAATGAACCTTGTACTATGGGGTTTCTCCAGGAAGTAATCGACATTTTTCAGTAAAAAAGGTAGAGTTAAACCCTTTTGGTCATATTCCCACTCCCATAAATCTTCCGACATCATAGCACTAGTGAGATTAGTTTGAGGATCCAAGTCGATCAGAAGCACCCGTTTGTCATATATGGTGTCACCTGCTAAATATTCTGCTAAGGTCATTACTAGAGTGGTTTTACCCACCCCACCTTTGAGGTTACAGATACTAATTACTTTGGCAGTCATAGTTTTTGGTAGATGGCTAGGTAGTCAATTATAGCGTTTCCTTACTTATGGACAACCAGGAAAATAGTTGGCATGGAAAACTCGAGTTAGTCTATGCTCAACGTCAAAACTCCACCCAATTAATGTTCAGTCACAATCAAGCACCCTTAAAAGTACAACGCCCTTTTTACCCAGAAGGTGAAAAAATATGTCACAGTGTGATTTTACATACCGCTGGAGGTGTAGTAGCAGGCGATCGCCTGAGTTCAAAAATTCACTTACAATCGGAGACGGACGTACTAATAACCACAGCAGCTGCCAATAAAATCTATCGGAGCAATGGGTTGTATGCGAAACAAAAAGTAAGCATCCAAATAGATAGAGGATCATGTTTAGAATACCTACCTCAAGAGACAATAGTATTTAATGGTGGGAGATATAGACAAGACGTGCGCATAGAATTAGGAGAAGGGAGTAGTTTTATAGGGTGGGAAATCAGTAGACTGGGGAGAACAGCAAGAGGGGAAAAATTCCTGGAAGGAGAAATCCTATCCCACACAGAAATATGGCAAGGGGAAGTACCACTATGGATAGACAGACAACATATACCCGGTGGTGTAGAAGCATTTTACAACCCTCATAGTTTAAAAGGGAACCCGGTAATTGGCAGTTTTGTCTGTGTTGGTTTACCCATATCTGAGGAAAGGATAGAAAAGTCCCGTTCTGGGATTGCTAATGGGTGGGATGCTGGTGTAACCAGGTTAGAACAGGGAATGTTGTGTAGATATCGTGGTAATTCTACATCCTGGGCAAAAAATTGGTTTACAAATGTTTGGCAAGATTTGCGACAATCTTTGTTAAACCGTGGTAATTGTATTCCTAGAGTCTGGCAAATTACCAGGAACTAACCAGGAGGTAAAAATGCAACTGACACCCCAGGAAAAAGACAAGTTATTAATATTCACAGCTGCTTTAGTAGCTGAAAGAAGAAAAAATCGAGGATTGAAGTTAAATTATCCCGAGTCCATAGCCCTGATTTCCGCTTCCATTCTTGAAGGAGCAAGGGATGGACAAACAGTAGCACAACTAATGAGTTATGGAACAACTCTACTAACCCGAGAGGACGTAATGGAGGGTGTAGCAGAAATGATTCACGAAGTGCAAGTAGAAGCTACATTTCCCGATGGCACAAAATTAGTAACCGTTCACAATCCCATTCGATAGAGGAACCAGCATGATTCCAGGAGAAATCATCACCTTACCAGGTGACATAGAACTAAACGCCAGTCGCAGCACCACTAACCTTATAGTAGCCAATACAGGAGATAGACCTATCCAAATTGGTTCACACTTTCACTTTTATGAAGTTAATAGCTCCCTGAAATTTGACAGGGAAAAAGCACGGGGAATGAGACTAGATATCCCCGCAGGAACAGCAGTCAGATTTGAACCTGGAGATGAGAAAGAAATTACCCTAGTTCCCCTAGTAGGGAGAAGAGAAATCTATGGGTTCAACGGTAAAATCAACGGTAAGTTATAAGAACAAGCGCATAAACAAAACAAAGAAAATAATTAAACTAGTCAAAATAATAAATAGGAGAAATAATGCCTTATAAAATGAATCGCCGGGCTTACGCTGAAACATACGGACCCACCGTAGGAGACAAAATTAGATTGGCAGACACTGAGTTATTTATAGAAGTAGAGAGAGACTTCACCACCTATGGAGACGAGGTCAAATTTGGTGGAGGAAAAGTGATTCGGGATGGTATGGGACAATCCCCAATTGCCAATAGGGATGGTGCTGTAGATTTAGTCATTACTAACGCCCTAATTTTGGATTGGTGGGGTGTGGTTAAAGCAGACGTTGGTATTAAAGATGGGAAAATTCATAAGATTGGTAAAGCTGGAAATCCCTACATTCAAGACAACATAGACATCATTATTGGACCTGGAACTGAAGCTCTAGCTGGTGAAGGTATGATTCTCACTGCTGGTGGAATAGACACCCACATACACTTTATTTGTCCCCAACAGATTGAGGTAGCTATTGCTTCCGGGATTACGACCATGATTGGTGGAGGAACGGGACCTGCTACGGGAACAAATGCCACAACTTGTACCCCAGGACCATGGAATATTTACCGAATGCTACAAGCAGCAGATGCTTTCCCTGTGAATTTAGGGTTTTCTGGTAAGGGTAATACCAGTCAACCTCAAGGACTAATAGAACAAATAGAAGCTGGAGTAATAGGCTTAAAACTCCATGAGGACTGGGGCACTACACCCGCAACAATTGACACCTGTTTAACCATTGCCGATGAATATGATATTCAGGTAGCCATTCACACTGATACCTTAAACGAAGCTGGTTTTGTGGAGGATACCATTGCAGCATTTAAACATCGGGCCATTCATACCTACCACACAGAGGGAGCAGGAGGAGGTCACGCACCTGATATTATTAAAGTGTGTGGACAAGCCAATGTGTTACCATCATCCACCAATCCCACTCGTCCTTATACTCTCAATACACTAGATGAACATTTGGACATGCTAATGGTATGTCATCATCTAGATCCTAGCATTCCTGAAGATGTGGCCTTTGCCGAATCTCGTATTAGAAGAGAGACGATCGCAGCTGAAGATATTCTCCACGATTTGGGTGGTTTTAGTATGATTTCTTCCGATTCTCAAGCTATGGGAAGGGTAGGGGAAGTAATTATTAGAACCTGGCAAACTGCCCATAAAATGAAAGTACAGCGGGGTGAACTCTCCACCCCAGGAAAAGGAGCAGATAATTTTCGCGCCCAAAGATATATAGCAAAATACACCATTAATCCTGCTATTACCCATGGGATTGCTGATTATGTTGGTTCGGTGGAAGAGGGAAAAATGGCGGATCTATGTTTATGGAACCCAGCTTTTTTCGGTGTGAAACCGGAAATAGTAATTAAGGGGGGAATGATTGCTTGGGCCCAAATGGGTGATGCTAATGCCAGTATTCCCACACCTCAACCTGTCCATAGCCGCCCTATGTTTGGTAATTTTGCTGGTGCTCGTCACACTACATCACTAACCTTTATGTCCAAAATAGGTTTAGTCAGAGAAGTTCCTCAAATGTTAGGATTAAAGAAATCAGTGGTTGCTGTTGGCAAAACTAGAACAATTACTAAACAGGATATGAAACTGAATGATTGGTTACCGCGCATTGAGGTTGACCCAGAAACCTACGAGGTCAGAGCCAATGGGGAATTATTAACTTGTAAACCCGCCACAATTTTACCAATGGCACAAAGATATTTTTTGTTTTAAGTTATTTTGAGCTATTTTGAGTTGAGAAGCTGTTAACCTAGAGGAATATTACATGATTTCCATTGCTAGTGTAGACCCAAATACCATAACCACCCATCTCCAAACACAAAGAGAATTCTTTGCCACAGGTAAAACTAAAGATGTTAATTTTCGCCTGGCACAACTGCAAAAATTGAGAACCCTGGTGACTGATAATAAAGAGTCTATTATTACAGCTCTAAAGGGTGATTTAAATAAACCAGAATTTGAAAGTTATGCCATGGAGATCGGAGCTATTAAAGAAATAGATTATGCCATTAAGCATATAAAAATATGGACTAAACCTAAAAAAACTGGAGTTCCCCTAGAGTTCTTTAACTATTCAGCTAAAATATTGCCCGAACCTTTGGGAATGGTTTTAATTGTTTCCCCTTGGAATTATCCATTTCAGTTGGTTATTTCGCCTTTGGTGGGATCTATCGCTGCGGGTAATTGCACCATCATTAAACCCTCTGAACTAGCACCCCATACAGCCAAATTGCTAGCAAAATTGATCGGCGAATATTTTCCACCAGAATACATTAGGGTGGTAGAAGGTGGGGTGGAAACTAGTAAGCAACTACTAGAACAAAAATTTGATCACATTTTCTTTACAGGTAGTACTAGTATTGGTAAGATAGTTATGACAGCAGCAGCTAAACATCTTACACCAGTCACCCTAGAATTAGGTGGCAAAAGTCCTTGTATTGTTGACAAAGAAATTAATCTAGAACACACCAGTAAACGTATTATTTGGGGCAAGTTTATTAATGCTGGTCAAACTTGTATTGCACCCGACTATCTGTTGGTAAACAAAAAAATTAAATCAGCTTTAATCAATTCTCTCCAGCAAGTTCTTCAAGAATTCTATGGAGATAACCCAGAAGTTAGTCCAGATTTTGCCCGAATTATCAATAAACATCATTTCCATAGATTAACCGAACTACTTAAAGCTGGTAGAATCATTGTGGGAGGAAAAATAAACCCAGAACGGTTATATATAGCACCAACACTAATAGATGATATTTCCCTAACTGATAAAATTATGGAAGAGGAAATATTCGGACCCATTTTACCCATAATTGAATATACAGATATTCAAGAAGTAATAGAAATCATTAACTCTCAACCCAAACCTTTAGCTCTGTATCTATTCTCTGAAAATAAAAAGCTGCAAGAACAGGTTTTGACTAATACTTCGTCGGGTGGCGTATGTATCAATGACACGATTATTCAAGTAGCGGTTTCTTCCTTACCATTTGGTGGAGTTGGTGATAGCGGTATGGGTAGCTATCACGGTAAAGCAGGATTTGACACTTTTTCTCACTATAAAAGTGTTCTGTATAATGGTTTCCGATTGGATCTAAACTGGCGTTATGCACCATATTTAAGTAAGATGTCCACCTTGAAAAAGATTATTGGAGCCTAGGTTTTCACAATCTCCTCCAGAAAAAGCACTCACCAACTGGTTAGGGTGTTGTTTCTGGAGCAAGTAGGGAGGCACAATTATTTGTAGGATGGGTGGTAGCGTAACCCGTGGTGTTGGGTTTCATACTTCAACCCAACCTACGTTCATCTTATATTTGATTCCAATTCCACCCACCCACTTATCTAGGATTCTTCGTCTTCGTCGGTGGGATAAACAAAAGTAGAACGTCCAGACAAAATTGACTTACCCAGAGAAAGAGCTTTTTTAGCCTCAACAGCAGCTTTATGTCTCCAAGTAGCTCGACGCTTGTCTCGTTTTGATTTAGAGGTTTTCTTCTTAGGAACGGCCATAAGAACCAATATGGTGATTTTTGACAACCTCCCTATTTTAGTCCATCAACTGGGAATTTATCATCAATTTTTGAGCGATTGCCATTAATCTAATAAAACATTATAAATACAATATAAGTGGGTTTCGTTCCTCAACCTAACAGCTCTATTAATTTCAATACTAAAAAAACCGCTAAGTATTGGAAATCTGCCAAATTGGCTAATAAATAAGCAAGGTATGGTTTATAATAGCCAGTAATTGTAACTTGTTTATACCACACTTCATGACACTCTCTTTCAAGCACCTAAGAACCGACTAAGGGCGGGATGGCAAATTACTGGGCAATTACTATTGGCATCAATCAGTATGAGTTATTTCAACCTTTAGGTTGGGCTCAAAACGATGCAGAAGCATTAAACGATTTATTAGTGACCGAATTGGGGTTCTTAGAGGAGAATTGTCTGTTAATGACAAATTCTTCCCCAGCAAGAGGAGAAAGGTCTTCTCACCCCAACCGAGAAAATATATTATATTTCTTGCACGAACTGGAGGCAAAATTTTGGCAACCAGGAGATTATCTCTGGTTTTTCTTGAGTGGTTATGGTGTTAATTATAACAACAAAGACTATTTATTGCCCCAGGATGCCAATCCAGACAGGATTGGGGAAACTGCTATACCAGTTGGGGAAATCATGCAAGGTTTCCAAACTGCTGGGTTAAATGTCCTACTGATATTTGATATTAATCGTGCTTTTGGAACCCAAGCAGATGCTCCTGTGGGTCAGGAAATGCTCGATCTGGCTCGGGAATTAAATATGGCCATTATGCTGTCTTGCAGTCCAGAACAATTCTCCCATGAAAGCAGTGAATTAGGTCATGGTTTTTTTACTGCAGCATTATTAGAAGCTTTATCTTCTGCCCAATGTCGTAGTTTAAAAGATTTAGACTCTTATTTAAGTTATCTTGCTCCACAACTATGTCAACATCATTGGCGACCTATTCAAAACCCTGTAATTGCTATTCCTGATCGTCTTAATTCCATGTTCCCAGCTTCAGAGTTAGAAGAAGCGTGGAAGCACGATTCTAATGAACAGTTAATTTTTCCCCAGGAAAGTTTCGCCCAGATTTTACCCTTAGCTCAGGAGATCCAGTCCCAAAAGTCTCCTGATTTGAATTCCTTTTTACCGGAAAATCAAATAGCAGAAAATAAAAATCAATCTACAGTTACCTCTTTACAGTCCCATGGGGGGGGTAACAGGGGGGGTAGTAGATTTATCCCTATTCTTCCCTTTGCTAAGGATTATGCTCAACTTTCCACTCCACAATCAGCTCCCCTTTGGCAACAATTTATTTGGTGGGGGGGTGGTACTATTGTTGGGGTAATTGTGATGGCAACGATAATTCTCCAAAATCATGCCAGTTTCCGACTGCATAAATTCTCCACGCCCCATGATACCAGCAGCAATTCGGAATTTTCCCAAAATTTAACTTCTCCTCTCTTGGACACGGCCAAGTCCCTCATTCGACCAGACCAAGCATCTAGTTATGGTGATGCCATTAAAATGGCTAAAAAAATACCACCGGGACAACCGGAGTTTGATCTGGCCCAAGCTGCTATTAATGACTGGAGCGACCAAATTTTACAACTGGCTAAAAATCATGCCGATCAGGGAGAACTTAGCCAAGCTATAGAAACTGCTGGTTTAGTACCCCCCCAAACTTCTGCTTTTGAGGATGCTCAAGATGCCATTCAAAAATGGCGTAGACAAAAAGACCGGGGGGATAGAAATCTCTAAGCTTCACCACATTCGTCTGCTAAATAACATAGCGCCCGAAATCTTAGATAGGTCAGCTGGTCATAAAAGGGATTGAGCTTACACAAGGGGGGAATGTGAAACAGGACTTTTCCCAGTAGTTTTACATCTCGCTCAAAAGGACACTGGGCGGGAATTAGTTTACACAGTATGTGGGCAAAGTCTCTATCCTGCACTTTGATGTTATCTAACCAGTTACGCACAGGCCCCAGCATGTCCCATCCAGTCTGGGAATGCTGTTCTTCGTTGACCACACTACCGGGATTTGCGTCCATTTGGTGTGGCGATACCCAACTGGTCAAAAAAATCTTTTTGGTTGTATTCTCAAATACTTTCATGTTTACTCCTCTTTTATGATGAGGGTTGTTTGTGACTGATGAATATACAATTTGACAATTACTTCTACCGGAAGAATAGTTTGTTGCCCACAGTTTTTGATAACTTGGCACCTCTCCAATTCTAGTTCACACCTGAACCTTTACATGAGTTTGGTGACTAACGTAATGAATCTTAACATATCTGGGGAAAGGTGGCAACATGTTGATTTCCACCTCTCCCAGTTCCTATGAAGCCACAGCGGTAGAACGGGGCCTTCTTCTTCTACCATCAGAAGCTTTAACTGCGGTTTCGGGTAATTGTTCGGGAACTTGTAGTAACAATGTTACGGAAGCTTGACATTGTAATTCCCGCCGCAGTGAACGACCTAACTCTTTCTCTAGGGTCTCTTGCAGTCCACCCCAGTCTACATCATTACTACCTGCGGTGCAAAAATCAGACCAACGAACACTCAGAATTTCCTCAATCCGCTGCTGTACCCACTTCAATAGTAGCGATCGCTCGATGCTGGTGACTACACCTCGGAGGTAGATTTCTGGTTTAGCCAGCAGTTTGCCATTCCAATCAATAGCTGCTGCTACTGTTGCTAGTCCTTCTGCTGCCATAGTTTGTCTTTCTTGTAGGACTTTGGCGCTCACCATTCCTGAACTGGTGGTATCTACTAGCTCGATACCGGAGGGGACTTGAGCTGCAATGCGGATGGAGTTTTCTGTTAGTTCTATCACATCTCCATTGCGGATGATTACCATATTTTCTCGGGGAATTCCCATACTTTGGGCGGTTTCCGAGTGTTTAACCAACATCCGGTGTTCCCCATGGACAGGTACAAAAAATTTAGGACGGGTTAGAGCTATCATCAGTTTCTGCTCTTCCTGACAACCATGACCAGAAACGTGTACTCCTTTCTCCCTACCGTAGACTACTTTGGCTCCCTGGATCATTAGTTTGTCAATGGTGTTGACCACGGCAATAGTATTACCAGGAATGGGGTTGGCAGAGAAAACTACTGTGTCTCCCTCTCGAATTTTGATATGGGGGTGTTCTTTATTGGCAATGCGGGTCATGGCGGCCATGGTTTCCCCTTGGGAACCAGTGGTCAGAATCACTACGTTCTCATCCGGTAAGTTGCGAATGGTATGTAAGGGCTGAAATAGACTATCTTCACACTTGATGTAACCCAGGTTACGGGCATGGGCAATGAAGTTCAACATTGAACGCCCTATGACTGTTACCACCCGATTATGCTCCTTGGCCAGCTGTAACACTATGTTGATCCTATGAACGCTGGAAGCAAATGTGGTGACAAATAGTCTTCCCCTCGCTTGGGAGAATACCCGATCCAGATTAGGATAAACCGCACGCTCTGAAGGAGTGAAACCTGGCACCTCCGCATTGGTTGAGTCGCTCAGGAGACATAATACTCCCTTTTCTCCATGTTCTGCTAGACGCTGTAAATCAAAGGTTTCTCCGTCTATGGGCGTGTGGTCAATTTTGAAATCCCCTGTGTGAATTACCACGCCTATGGGAGTATGAATGGCAACCGTAAAACTGTCCGCTATGGAATGGGTATTGCGAATATATTCCACAAAAAAGGATTTGCCAATGCGCACCACGTCACGAGGCATTACTTTTCTTAATTGGGTGCGATCGCTCACTCCTGCTTCTTCTAGTTTTCCTTCCAGTACAGCTAGTGCCAATCTGGGACCGTAAATAACTGGGATATCAAACTGTTTCAGGTGAAATGCTATGCCACCTATGTGGTCTTCGTGACCATGGGTAACAATCATTCCCCGAATCTTATGCTTATTTTCTCTCAAGTATGTGGTGTCAGGTAACACTATATTCACACCGTGCATAGCTCCTGTAGGGAAAGCCAGACCAGCATCCAAGAGGATAATTTCATCCTCGTACTCGAAAACACATGTGTTTTTCCCTATTTCGTGCAGTCCCCCCAAGGGAATAATTTTGAGGGTAGAATTAACTTCGTTTCTAGCCATTGTCTCCTAGATATTGTGTCAGTGATCCGTCAGTTGAAAGTTAGATTTATCGTATAAAATAGAACTCTTGTATATCATCTCCCCCAATATGGTCAACCACTAAACCCTGGGGGAAAGATACTCGGTGTGTATTTTGTCAAGGTACTTTGTTTATATACATTTTCACATTCTTATTAAAGTTTTAACAATTGTTACTTAGAGATGAAAACTCTTCACTGCGTAGGTAATCCTTATCATTCTGCTTATAAAAGTACCAATGAAGATATTTTAAAATGGTGATTCAGACCAATTTCATTTCGCACAACACCGTTTTTAATTTCTGACATACTTCCATATCAGCTTCTAATAGTGGCAGACGCAGGGATCCCACATCCCAACCAGTTATTTTTAGGGCTTGTTTAACGGGAATAGGGTTGGCAGTTAAAAACAAAGCCTTAAACAGGGGAAAGAGTTGTAGATGAATCTCGGTAGCAGTTTTAACTTGCCCAAGACTAAAGGACTCAATCATTTGTTTAATTTGATTACCTACTAAATGGGAAGCCACGCTAACCACTCCTTTGGCCCCAATTGCCAGTAGGGGTAGAGTCAGGGAATCATCTCCAGAGTAGATCTGAAACTCCTGTGGTGTCAAGCGGCGAATTTCGCTGGTTTGATCCAAATTACCACTAGCTTCTTTAATTCCCACAATGTTATCAATTTCTGCCAGTCCCATAACTGTTTCTGGAATTAAATTTTGACCTGTTCTGCTAGGAACATTATATAACAGAACTGGCATATCCGGACAGGATTTGGCGATCGCCTGGAAATGGTTATATAGTCCTGATTGGGGAGGTTTATTGTAGTAGGGTACCACTTGTAAAGAACCATGTACACCCAATTTGGCTGCTTTTTGGGTAGCTGCGATCGCCTCTGTAGTGGAATTGGAACCACAACCTGCAATCACCTGAGCTTTTCCCGACACAGCTTGTAGTACCTCAACAAACAGCTGGTATTCTTCATCCCAGCTGAGGGTAGGGGACTCACCAGTTGTACCACATACTAACACAGTATCTGTGCCATTATCAACCAGATGGGAGGCCAATTTTCCTGCCAGATCGTAGTTAACGTTTCCCTCCGGTGTAAACGGCGTAATCATTGCCGTTATGACTGTGCCAAAATCTCCCACCCGTTTTTCACTCCTTACAATAAATTATTAAAAATGACTGACAATCCAGGCATACCGTAGTTTAACCCAGAAGATTTTCTTTGACTAATAATTCAGCGATTTGTACAGCATTTAAAGCTGCTCCCTTGCGAATCTGATCGCCACATAGCCACAGTTCCAGTCCACAGGGGTGGGAAATATCCTGTCTAATTCTACCCACCAAAACCTCATCCTTACCACTAGCCTCCATGGGCATGGGGAAATAATTCTTGTGCCAATCTTCCAGCAATTGAACACCGGGGGAACCACTTAAAATTTGCCTAGCAGTATCTGGAGCAAAGGGGGTGTCAAACTCCAGATTAATAGCTTCCGAATGGGCTCGCAGTACGGGAACCCGCACACAAGTAGCAGTAATTCTAATATCTTGATTCCCGAATATTTTCCGGGTTTCATTGACCATTTTTAATTCCTCCTCACAATATCCCATACTAGTCATAGGAGAGTTGTGGGGGAATAAATTGAAAGCCAGGGGATAGGGAAGAACCTGGGCCACGGGTTGTTTACCTTCCAATATAAACTGGGACTGGACTTTCACCTCTTCCATGGCTTTAGCTCCAGCACCACTGGCTGATTGATAGGTAGCAGCTACAATTCGTTTAACTGGTTTGACCTGATGTAATGGCCAAACAACCAATGCCATAAGTATTGTTGTACAGTTAGGATTAGCAATAATGCCTTTATGATTTGCCGCCTCTTGAGGGTTCACCTCTGGGACAATCAAAGGCACATCCGGGTGCATGCGGAAAGTGCTAGAATTATCTATAACTACCGCTCCCCTATCCACGGCCTTTGGGGCCCAAATTTTGGAGGTTCCACCCCCAGCACTAGCCAACACAACATCAATCTGGTCAAAGCATCGGTCATTCACTGACTCTATTACCAGATTTTCTCCCTGAAATTGGATAACCTTACCAGCACTGCGTTCTGATGCCAATAATTTTAAATTATCGACCGGGAATTTACGACTTTCCAGTAGTTCCAGTAGTTCTGTACCAACAGCACCGGTAGCACCTAAAATAGCTACAGAATAGGATTTAGACAAATGGGACTCCTTAAACTAATCATTCCTATTGTAGCAGAAAATCACCATGAGTAGAATGGATATGAGGTTGGCTAAAAACAACTTTTAGATAAAATAGGGAATGGACAATGGGGGCTGAGTTCCCAACACACACTATCTATTGCCCAAACTGCACAAAACTGATTTATAATTTCTAACGATTGCTGTTGATTATCAGCGACTACTACAACATCTGTACCCTAGCAAGTTAGTTAAATCAGATTACTACAGCTGTCAAGATAAAAATACCACAAGAGACCAAGCATGAAAATTACCCAGGAAAAACTAGAAAAAAGCCAAATTGGACTAGAAATAGAAATTACACAGGAATCCACCAGAGAAAAGTACGAGCAAGTAATTAAAGACTTAATGCGTAATGTAAACATTCCTGGGTTTCGTAAAGGCAAAGTAAACCGACAAATATTATTGCAACGTATTGGCACAAATCGTGTTAAAGCATCCGTATTAGAGGAATTAATTCCAGAAGCTATTGAACAAGCAGTTAAACAAGAGAATATAAAAGCCATTGGTCAGCCAAAACTGGTTTCATCTTTCGATGATCTTATAGGTAAATACCAGCCAGGAGAAACCTTGACATTTTCTGCTGCAGTGGATGTGGAACCTGAAGTAAACATTAAACAATACACAGGAATGCAAATTAAAGCGGAGGAAGCCAAGTACGATTCCACCAAAGTAGATCGGGCCATTGAGGAAGAACGGGAGAAAATAGCGACCTTAGTCCCAGTAGAGGGAAGGGCGGCCCAATTAGGAGATGTAGTGCTAGTGGATTTTAGTGGATCACTTGCGGAAACCCCAGAACAGGAACCCGCACTAATTCCTGGTGCCCAGGGAGAAGATTTTTCAGTGGACTTAAATGAGGATCGGTTTATTCCTGGATTTGTCACTGGTATAGTGGGCATGATTCCGGGAGAAACTAGGGAAATTCCAGCTCAGTTTCCCCATAATTACCCCGATGAGAACCTGTCCAATAAAGCAGCATTATTTACAGTAACACTCAAGGAAATTAAGGAAAAAGAACTGCCAGAATTGGACGACAATTTTGCCCAAGATGTCAGTGATTTTAAAACCTTAGCAGAATTAAGAGCATCCTTGGAAAAACAATTTCAACAGAAGGTAGAAGAAAAAAATACTGAAAATAAGCACGAGGCTTTGTTGCAAGAGTTGTTGCAGCATGTAGAAATTGATTTGCCAGAAACTATGATTGAACAGCAGGTAGATCACAGACTAGAAAAAACTGCTTTTAACTTGGCACAGCAGGGTTTAGACGTGAAAAGACTGTTTACCAAAGAAACTGTTGTTCAATTACGAGAAAATATACGGCCCTCTGCAATTGAGGATCTCAAACGCGACTTAGCCATAAGAGAAATTGCTAAACGGGAATCAATCACAGTAGATAAGGAAGAAGTTAAGAAAAAAGCCGACGAGGTGTTACAACAATACTCTGGTGAAGACATAGATGTAAAGAATTTAAAGTTAGTATTAGGGATAGAGTTAGAAAGAGAGAAAGTTCTGGAGTGGCTAATTGCCAACTCATCCCTAGAACTAGTACCCGAAGGTTCCTTGAGTGGTGGAGACCAAGAACCAGAAACCGTCACACCTGAGTAAGAAGAATGGGAAGACATTGTTTGTAAAGTCTTCCCGTGAATAAATACCTAATTTTTCCCAAGAAACCACAAGAAAAGTAAATATAGGGCATAATGGTTAGCACAAACCCCAAAAACCTCGATATTTAAAAACCATACCCTCGCCTTCATTCTGTCCAAATTAGTCTAACTGAAGTTTTAAATATTTTTGTATGCTTATATCACAGTCGGAAAATCCCCCAATCACTAGTCTGAGCACCATGAATATCCAATGTGGTTATAATAACCTAAATCCTATTAGCCTTAGCAGTATTGTCCCCATGGTGGTGGAACAGTCTGGTATGGGGGAGAGAGCATTTGACATATACTCCCGATTACTGCGGGAGCGGATTATTTTTTTAGGAACGGCCATAGATGACAATGTAGCCAACTCTATAGTTGCCCAATTATTATTTCTGGATGCAGAAGACCCAGAAAAGGACGTTCAACTGTACATCAACTCCCCGGGAGGGTCTGTTTATGCAGGAATGGCGATCTATGATACTATCCAACAAATACGTCCTGATGTAGTAACTATTTGTTTTGGACTAGCAGCTAGTATGGGAGCATTTTTGTTAACCGCAGGGACTGCGGGTAAACGCATGTCTTTACCAGATTCACGGATCATGATTCATCAGCCACTGGGTGGTGCCCAGGGACAAGCGATTGATATTGAGATCCAAGCACGCGAGATTCTTTATATTAAGGCTAACTTAAATCAACTAATGTCAAAACATACTGGACAACCTTTAGAAAGAATTGAAGCTGATACCGAGCGTGACTTTTTTATGTCACCACAGGAAGCCAAAGATTATGGCTTAATTGACCAGGTTATTTCCAGACAAAATCTCCCCTCATCCGGGGCACCAGTCACTATCGTTAAATAAGAGGCTTGATATGTCTAAATACGATTCACACTTAAAATGTTCGTTTTGCGGCAAGTCTCAGGAGCAAGTGCGGAAGTTAATAGCAGGTCCGGGAGTATACATCTGTGACGAATGTGTTGAGCTGTGCAACGAAATTTTGGACGAAGAACTGTTAGATGCTAATAATACGGCCAATTCTTCCCCACCCAAACCAGAACAAACTCCAAAACGTCGCACTAATTCTGCTAATATCTCCCTGAATCAAATTCCTAAACCCAGGGAAATTAAAAACTACTTAGATGAGCACGTTATTGGGCAGGACGAGGCAAAAAAAGTGCTTTCTGTTGCTGTTTACAATCACTACAAACGGTTAGCAGTAGCTCAAGGTAAGGCAAATGACAAGTCCCCAGGAGAGGACAGTGTGGAGTTACAAAAATCCAACATTCTCTTAATTGGTCCTACTGGTTGTGGTAAAACCCTATTAGCTCAAAGCTTAGCCAAAATCCTAGATGTTCCCTTTGCTGTAGCAGATGCCACAACCTTAACAGAAGCAGGATATGTGGGAGAAGATGTAGAGAATATTCTCCTGAGACTATTACAAGTTGCCAACTTAGATGTGGAAGAAGCACAAAGAGGAATAATCTACATTGACGAAATAGATAAGATTGCTCGTAAGAGTGAAAACACTTCCATTACCAGAGATGTATCTGGTGAAGGGGTACAACAAGCCCTTTTAAAAATGTTAGAAGGTACTATTGCCAATGTACCACCTCAGGGGGGACGTAAACACCCCTATCAGGACTGCATTCAGATTGACACCAGCAACATCTTATTTATTTGCGGCGGAGCTTTTGTCGGTTTAGAAAAAGTAGTAGATCACAGAGTGGGGAAAAAGTCAATGGGCTTTGTCCAATCTGGAGAAGGGCAATCTAGAGAAAAACGGGTAGCAACCACCCTTAAACAATTAGAACCCGATGATTTAGTTAAATTTGGCATGATCCCAGAATTTATCGGACGTATGCCAATGGTAGCAGTGGTGGAACCCTTGGATGAGGATGCTCTCATGGCTATTCTCACCCAGCCACGTAGCGCTTTAGTCAAGCAATATCAAAAACTGCTTAAAATGGATAATGTAAACCTGGAGTTTAAAGAGGAAGCATTAAGTGCGATCGCCCAGGAGGCGTACCGGAGAAAAACAGGAGCCAGGGCGCTACGAGGGATTGTAGAGGAACTAATGTTAGACGTAATGTATGAGTTGCCATCTCGTAAAGATGTAACCACCTGCACAGTGACAAGAGAGATGGTAGAGAAGCGTTCTACAGCCGAATTGTTAGTTCATCCTTCTTCTTTGCCCAAGCCAGAATCTGCTTAGACTAAATAGATAAAAGAGTTTGGGGATGAGATACAGCAAAAATTGTCCCCCTATTCTTTATCAATTCTGTGGGAGGTATTCGGGAAAAAGCTATATATTATATGGATATATGGATTATAATTAGGGGTTTATGGCTTATATAGAAGTTCGCGGTGTGAATCACTACTATGAATGGATAAGAAAACCATCGGAAATAGCAAAACCGGTGATAGTGTTTTTGCATGGTTGGGCAGGTTCTTGTAGATATTGGCGTAGTACAGCCGAAGTATTATCGGAGAGATTTGATTGTTTTTTGTATGATTTAAGAGGTTTTGGCAGTTCCGAATGTCAGCCTAAGAATAATCAAGAAAATATTAAATTAAGCTATGAACTAACAGAATACGCGGAAGATCTAGCAGTTTTATTAAACCAATTGAACCTAGAGCGAGTGTATATTAACGCTCATTCCATGGGAGCTTCAATTGCCACCTTATTTTTCAATCGTTATCCCCAAAGAGTGGTGAAAGGAATTTTGACTTGTAGTGGAATCTTTGAATATGATGAAAAAGCCTTTGCTGCATTTTATCAATTCGGTGGTTATGTAGTTAAATTTCGCCCCCAATGGTTAACCAAAATACCCTTAGCTGACAGAATGTTCATGGCGAGATTTTTGCATCGTCCAATTCCTGATAGTGAAAGAATAGCCTTTTTAGAAGATTTTGTAGCTGCGAATTACGATGCAGCTTTAGGGACAATTTTCACATCTGTAAGCAAAGAACAAGCAGAAACCATGCCTGATGAATTTGCCAAATTAACAGTACCCACATTATTAATTGCTGGAGAACATGATATCATTATTCCTGCTGATCTTGGGAAAAAAGCAGCCAATTTGAATGATAAAATTCAGTTGGAAATAATCCCTGATACAGCTCATTTTCCCATGTTAGAGGATCCAGAGACTTATTTAGAGAAAGTGCAAGATTTTCTCATCGCTAATATTTAGGGAGGCAAAGTATGAGTATTGGCAATTTAGAAGACTTAGGGTTAGGAGATTTACAGCAACTGCACGAAACAGATGATTACCAGTGGTTGTTGACCAACATTAAATTATTGAGGAATAAGCAGTTTGACCAGCTGGATTTAGAAAATTTAATTGAGGAATTAACTGACTTGGGTAACGAGAAAAAAAATGCAGTAGAAAGTTTGCTGCAACAGGTTATTAGACACTTATTACTCTATCAGTATTGGCATGTGGAAATTGAGAGAAATTCCGGACATTGGCAAGCGGAAATTTACAACTTTCGAGATCAGGTAAATAGTAAATTAACCAGTAACCTACGTAGCCATCTAGTTGCAGAAATGCCAAAGATTTATCAAAGAGCTTTAGGTTACGTACAACGAAAAACAAACTATCAAATTGAAATTGATTTTCCTAGAGAATCTCCCTATAGTCTAGAACAATTGCTAGATATTAATTATCTTGGTTAACTAAGTGGGTGGAATTAAACACAAGATCAACGTAGGTTGGGTTAAGGAACGAAACCCAACGCCCCCAATGTCACCCTACTTGTCTGCTTGATTATTATCCCTTATTTTCCAACAACTCTAATTATTAAACATTGATTATCCCTGTTGACAAAAATAAAAAGTTGTGGAATAATCATTCTGGCTAAATAAAGCAGCGCAAATAACAATTTAATCTTTGATTAATCTTTAAAAGTCATGCACGGACAACTTACGTGTGACTATGCTGACTTTAGGTTCTAAGGGTATTGGAAGGAGTGAAAGGAAACAGATGTTAAAACGTAACGTTTCTCTAGTGTTAAGTGTAACATTGGTAACTAGTGCCTGTCTTTTGAGTGGTTGTGAAAATACAACTCAAAATACAACCGAAAATACAAGTAATACCACCTCACCTGCAAACGCAGGAACTGGTAAAGGTCTAAAAATTGGTAGTTTATTGCCAACCACTGGGGATCTAGCTTCCATTGGTCAACAAATGGCGGGTTCAGTCCCCCTACTGGTAGAAACCGTCAATGCTTGTGGTGGTGTGAATGGTGAACCAGTACAACTAGTGGAAGTAGATGACCAAACCAAACCAGAAAGTGGTGCAGCTGGTATGACTAAACTAGCTACAGTAGATAAAGTAGCTGGTGTAGTTGGTTCCTTTGCTAGTAGTGTTTCCACCGCAGCTGTTTCAGTAGCTACACCCAATAAGGTTATGCTCATATCACCAGGAAGCACCAGTCCCGTATTTACCGAAAAAGCTCAAAAAGGTGACTTTAAAGGTTTTTGGGCACGGACTGCACCACCAGATACCTATCAAGCATTGGCTTTAGCTCAACTGGCCAAGAAAAAGGGTTTTAAGAGAGTTTCCACAGTTGTGATTAATAACGACTATGGTGTAGGCTTTGAAAAAGCATTCGTACAAACATTTGAGAAATTAGGTGGAACAGTAGTTAATAAGAACAAACCTGTGCGCTATGACCCCAAAGCCCAAACTTTTGAAACTGAAGCTGGTGCGGCTTTTGCAGGTAAGCCCGATGCGGTTTTAGGTGTAATGTATGCAGAAACAGGTAGTTTATTTCTCAAAGCTGCTTATCAACAAGGAGTAGCTAAAGGAGTACAAATCCTATTGACTGATGGAGTGAAATCAGATAGCTTCCCAGAACAGGTAGGTAAGGGAGCAGATGGTAAATATTTATTATCTGGAGCAATAGGAACAACCCCCGGTTCCAACGGTAAAGCCCTAGAGTCCTTCAAAAAATTGTGGCAACAAAAGAAAGGTGGCACTCCGGGAGAATACGCACCCCAAGCCTGGGATGCTGCAGCTTTGTTGGTGTTAGCAGCTCAATCGGCTAAAGAAAATACCGGTGTGGGAATTGCCAGCAAAATCCGGGAAGTTGCTGAAGGTAGTGGTAAAGAAGTTTCTGATGTGTGTGAAGGACTCAAACTAATAGAAGCAGGCACAAAGATTAATTACCAAGGCGCCAGCGGGGATGTGGATGTGGATGCTAATGGCGATGTACTTGGTGTCTATGATGTTTGGACCGTGGGTGATAATGGTAAAATTACGGTTATTGACCAAGTAAGTCCCAAATAGGGTTATGGGGGAGGTATCTCCCCCTGGTGACTAAATTCCGCTGAATCTATAACCCACACCAAATAACAAACCAATATCAACGGAGCGGAAAAACCCCGCATTGATAGATGCTGTAGCGGTAAATCTATCACTTAATGGCATATCCACACCACCGGATAATAACAGAGCAATTTTAGGATATTTATCATTTTGAACTCGCACATTAGTATCCTTACTGTCTTTAATTGCCACACCAATTCCCGCATAGGGAGCAATGGGTAGGGCGGAACCATTTAATACTTGTTTTACTTGTGGGTAGGCAAAATCATAAGTGATGGGAACTAGAAATGTGGTATCACTACCTAAAACCGCTCCTGGTCTGATGGAGAAGGAATTGAAAACGGAGAGCTTGCTGACAATTCCAAAATTACCATCAGCTAATGGCGAACTACCACCACTTATACCAATATTTCCTCCCACCCCAATATAACTTCCCCCTTCTTGAATAGGTCTTGTTAAAGCAGCATCCATTTGAGATTGGGCAGATTGACCAGGAGGAGCAGCATTATCTGATGGAATAACCTGTGCTGTTGCAGAAGAACCACTACCTAAAACCACTAGGGTTAGTAGACTAGATAGGCAAAAAAGATGTTTGGCAAAGAACATAGTATTCATATTATTGGGTAGTATTGTGGTATGGTAACATCTTTAGTTGTTAGTATTTTTTGGGAAAAAATCCGTGGCCAATGTCAAGAATTTCCTCACTCTTTAACATTCAACACTAAAAAATCGTTTTTTGCATCCCTAATTTGAAATAAACTATTAGGATAGAAGTATTTGCTACCTTGTGTATATATCTCACCAGAGTTAATAATGATTCCAGTTCGACTGATTCTAAAAAACTTTTTGAGTTACCGTGATGCAACTTTAGATTTTATGGGATTGCACACGGCCTGCATTTGTGGTCCTAATGGAGCAGGTAAATCTTCTTTGTTGGAGTCTATAACTTGGGCAATCTGGGGTCAAAGTCGTGCCAACATTGAGGATGATGTTATCTATGCTGGATCACAAGAGGTTAGGGTTGATTTTACTTTCTACAACAATTTACAAAAATATCGGGTAATTCGTACTCGTGCCCGAGGTGCTACAGGTATTTTGGAATTTCAATTGGAAACTCCTGCTGGTTTTCGTCCTCTTACGGGTAAGGGTATCCGTGCTACCCAGGACCTGATTCTCCAACATATTAAGTTGGATTATGAAACTTTTATTAATTCGGCTTACCTCCGCCAAGGACGCGCTGATGAATTTATGCTAAAAGGACCTGCTCAACGTAAGGAGATTTTGGCGGAGTTGTTAAAGCTCAATCAGTATGATTTGTTGGAGGACAGAGCTAAGGATAATTCTAAGCAGTGTAAGGGAAGGGTGGAAGAGTTGGAACGTTCTATCCACAACATTCAATTACAATTGACTGATAAGGAGACAATTCAAACCCAAAGAGCAACTTTGGAAACCAGATTACATCATTTGCAACAACAACAGACTTCTGATTATCAACAGTTGCAAGATCTACAGGTGGTTGAACGTCAACGTCACGATTGGGAAACTAAGTTGGGGGTAGTTCAACAACAGTGTCAGAATCTCGTTCCAGAATGCGATCGCCTGTATCAAGATGGTTCAGTTGTCAAGTCTCAATTGCAGGAGTTAGATTCTATTTTAGGTCAGTCTGAAGAAATTCAAGCTGGTTATAGTGGTTTTCAAGCTCTACAATCTCAGGAAGAGTCTTTTACTAGGAAATTTGAGCAACATAATCTTGCTATTAGTTTTAAACAAGCACGAGAACAGGAACTAGGGACACGAGTTCAAACCATTCAACTGCAAATACAACAGGAGTCGGTAGAATTAAAGGCCTCGGAAAAACAGGAGCAGGAATTACAAGGGTGCTTACACAAGTCTAAAGAAGTAGAATCTGCATTGAGCAGTTTATCTGCTGCTCGTGAACATCTTAACCAGATGGAACAGTTACAAATCCAAGTGACTCCCCTCCTACAACAACGAGCAAGTTTACAAAGTCGGATAGACCGGGTTTATGCTACTTTGTCAGCTAAATTGGAGGGGTTGGAAAATACTCGACAACAACTACAATCGAAAGATTCTGACTTTTCTCGGTTACAGGAGTCCGCTACACAACTGGATAAGCAAATTGAGGAGTTGGAAAAGAAACGTGTCTATCTTCAAAGGGTACATGAAAAAGGAAATGATCGTCGCCATGTAATTGAACGTTTGCAAACTCATCAAACTGAATACGAGAAATCTTTGGGTAAGCTGGAACAAAAGATACAGCTACTTCAGGAGCCTAATGCTCTATGTCCCCTCTGTGAACGTCCTTTAGATGAGCATAATTGGAGTCGGGTTGTAGAGAAAACTCAGGGAGAATACAAGGATACTCAGGAACAATTTTGGCAAACACGAGAATTATTGGCAGTGTCTGACCAAGAAATTCAAGCATTAAGGACGGAATATCAGACAATCTCCCGACAGGTGGCAGAATATGAGTCTTTAAGGCAAAAAAAAGGAGAATTAGGTGCTCATCTGCAAGCTATGATCGATGACCGGGAAAGGTTGAAGCAACTTGCTTTAGAGAAGGAAAGTTTACAGGCTCAATTACAAGGGGATTATGCTCCCGAACTACAACAGGAACTCCAAGAAGTAGATCAGCATTTACAACAACTAAATTATCAGGAAGAAAATCACGCTTTAGCTAGAAGTGAGATAGAGCGTTGGCGATGGGCAGAAATTAAACAGGCTCAGATTAAAGATGCTCAAAAGAAAATAGCTCAACTAGCACAGATTAAGCCTAAACTAGTAGCCAAGATTGAGGAGTTACAAGCACAAGTGCTATGGGAACAGACTAATTCACCAATAGCTGAGGAAATTGGGAGATTAGCAGTGGATATTGCTGCTATTGATTATAGTCATGAAGCACATCAGGAAATTCATAAAAAAGTTCAAGGGAGTCAACATTGGCAATTGAAACATCAGCAGTTGTTATCTGCTCAACAACAATATCCTTATCTGGAAAAAAGACTGGCAGATTTGAGTAGTGATTTGCAGCAAAGAGAGGCGCTAAAACAAAAACTTGCCATGGAAATGGGCGAAATAGAGAAGCAATTAGCCTCTATGGTCAATCCAGCAGAGAAAATTGCTGATTTAGACCAGAAGATGGTAGTTCGTCGTCGAGAAATGGATGAAACTATTACTCATTTAGGCAGGTTGGAACAAAAGATACATCAGTTAGAACTGCTGCAAAATCAATATGAGCAAGAAAAGGAGCAATTAGCAGTTTGTAAGAAAAAACAGCGCGTTTATCAGGAATTGGCACAGGCATTTGGTAAAAATGGTATCCAAGCACTGATGATTGAAAATGTGTTACCACAACTGGAAGCAGAGACCAACAAATTACTTTCTCGGTTGAGTGGTAGTCAGTTACATGTACAGTTTATTACCCAAAAGTTGGGGAGTAAATCAGCCAAGAAAGGCGCTAAGTTGGTGGACACTTTAGAAATTTTAATTGCTGACACAAGAGGTACAAGAGCTTATGAAACTTACTCGGGAGGGGAGGCGTTTAGAATTAATTTTGCTATTCGGTTAGCATTGGCTAAATTGCTGGCCCAGCGTGCTGGTGCTGCACTACAGTTGTTAATTATAGATGAGGGATTTGGCACCCAAGATACGGAAGGATGCGATCGCCTGATTGCTTCTATTAACGCAATAGCGAGCGATTTTGCCTGTATTTTGACTGTGACCCATATTCCCCATCTCAAGGAAGCATTTCAGGCGCGAATAGAAGTAAATAAGAACCAACAGGGTTCCCATTTATCCCTTTCAATTTGATTTTTCCGTATTACCAGCTTTAACCCAACCTTCTTGATCAGTATCTGGAATCCTAATTTTTTGCCACTTACCATCCTGACTGGTTTCTAAAATAATCACTTTTTGATTACCAGCAACCCCACCAATGGCTTGACCCTCAAAAGCGGGTTTATCTCGCACACTCAAACCTTGTGACCAGGTAACCACAGCAGTATAGGATCCTGGTGGTAAAGCAGTAGGTGATTCCCGATTGAGTTCTGGTGTTGCGGTAGGTTTTGGTTTTACCTTAACCACCTTTTTGGGGGTAACCTTGGGTAAATTAGGTTTTGGATCGGGATTGTCATTAGCAAACATGGGTTTTTCAGGGGTGATGGCAGTACGATTGATAAAGTATATAGCTATTGTCATACCACTACCCAACAAAACGGCGATCGCCAACAAAAATCCAAGCACAAATTTAAGCAAACCAGATAGCATAGTTATTCCTTATTTTATCAAGAGGATACATCCCACCACCTACTATAATTGACGTTGTATACGTTCAGTTAAAGAACTATGCTTAGAAGCTAGACGGGCCCGACCAGAAGCTGCCCATTCTTGAAGTTGTTGAATTTGTTCCACAGCTGTTCTAGCTAGAGGAATGATTTGACTAGCAGCTTCTAAAACATCATCAGTGATAAAATCACGGTTTTGACTAAACGCAATATGCATAGCCTCAATTAAAGTCTGCTCAATTTCTGCTCCAGAGAAATCAGGAGTTTCGTAGGCCAATCTATCAATGTCATAACCCTTGACATTGTGGGGACGTAACCTAGATAGGTGAACATGAAAAATAGCCTTTCTTTCTTCCTGGGTGGGTAAACCCACAAAGAAAATTTCATCAAATCGCCCCTTACGCAACATTTCCGGAGGTAAAGACTGAATATCATTAGCAGTAGAAACCACAAATACCGGAGAAGTCTTTTCTGCTAACCAGGTAATAAAAGTGCCAAATACCCGACTGGTTGTTCCCGCATCACCCCTACTACCCAAACCAGAAAAAGCCTTATCAATTTCATCAATCCACAATACACAGGGAGCTAGAGCTTCAGCAACTTGAATCATTTGTCTAGTGCGGGATTCCGACTCACCAACTAAACCCCCAAATAAACGACCCACATCTAAGCGTAACAGAGGTAAATGCCAATAGTGAGCGATCGCCTTAGCAGTGAGGGACTTACCAGTTCCCTGAATTCCCACCAACATTAAACCACGGGGGTGTGGCAATCCGTACTGTCGAGCCCGTTGTGTAAATGAGCCACCACGGCGAATTAACCAGTCTTTGAGATTATCCAACCCGCCAATATCAGAGATTTGCTCGGTAGCAGGGTAGAAGTCAAGAATTTGGGTTTGGCGAATAGTTTGGCGTTTTTCTTCCAGAACCAGGTCTACATCTTCTGGCAATAGCTCTCCATGAGATGCTAAAGCCCGTGACAGAACCCGGCGAATTCTTTCCATTGATAGACCCTGACAGGAACGTACCAAATCATCAACAAACTTACCAGACAGAGAGTTACCCGTGACCTGTAACAATTTTTCCACTTCAGTTTTAATTTCCGGGACAGTGGGTAAGGGGAATTCCACCACAGTCATAACTTCCGTTAAATCATCGGGGATCAGAACACGTGGGGATAATAAAACAATGTTTTTCGGTTGAGATTTCAGGAGTCGGGATAAATTACGAAGTTTGCGAGCAATAGCCACATCGTCTAAAAAGCGATGATAATCTCTTAAAATTATAACCGCACAGACAGACGATGGTATTTTTTCAACAAATTCTAAAGCTTGCAGAGGATTGCGTTTACCAAAACCCTGATCATTAGGGTTTCCCTGATAACCATCAACAAAGTCCCAGGTATAAACCGGGCGATTTCCTTGATTTGTTGCTTCTTCTCTAATAGTAGCTTCCACCCTTTCCTCTTCCTGGGTAGGAATGTAAATTAGGGGATAGCGGGCACGGAGTAATAGTTTAAATTCTTCGCGGAAGTTCATAGTGATAGAATAGAGTTGTTATAATGACATAGGTAATTGCTATTTGTAAATTCGGCTGTAAACTTGTAGTATGAGCAACACTAGTAATTTTCGTCAAGCTTTTCGTGAGGCACAAAACCGCAGTCTCGTCGGTTCCAACGTTATTGCCAAAGCTTTGCCCTATGTTGGTGGTGGTCTTGTTCTCACCGCTGTGGGCACCTATGGTGGTCTAGGTATTATTAATTCCTACCCAGAACTATTCTTTTCTAGTTTTTTGGGTGCGGTAGTAGTGGAACTGATTTTGTTCTTTGTTGCCCAAAATGTGGCCAAGAAGGGTCAAAATGCCATTGCTTTGCCACTCCTAGCCATTTATAGTCTGTTGTCAGGATACACCCTCAGCGGCTTAGTATTCGTAGCTCTAGGCACCCAAGGAGTGGGTATTCAGGGTATTGGCATAGCAGCCTTATCATGTGGTATCACCTTCATTGTAGCCCGTCAAATCGGTAGTAATCTTTCAGAATCCGATGGCATGGCCCTGACGAAAACCATTTCTCTGGGAATACTAGCTTTAGTTGTTGTATGCCTAACTCAATTTGTTTTTGCTCTGTTCGGCGTTTATACACCCAGCTGGTTAGAAATTGGTATTTCTGGTCTAGGAGTATTTCTCTTTGCTGGAGCATCTGTAGTAGATTTTTACATACTACCCCGCACTTACACCAATGAAGAATACTTGCCCGCAGCTTTGTCAATGTATTTAACATACATTAACCTTTTTGTGTTTATTTTGAGACTGTTAATTGCCATTAATAGTCGGGACTAATCAACTTTAATCAATTAAAGTAGGAGCAGTTAACTGCTCCTACACCACTCTTGTTATTATGGATAGGATAAACTATGGAAGTTCTAGAACTAAAACGGGAAATAGAAGTATTGTGTAATCGCCTGGGTAAAACCCAGGACTATCTTTGACGTACCCGCAGTCAAAGCCAAAATTCAAGACCTGGAACAGATCTCAGCCCAACCAGAATTTTGGGAAGACCAAAACCAGGCACAACAAACGCTTCAGGAACTAAACGACCTCAAATCTCACCTAGATCAGTATTACCACTGGCAGACTGACTTAGAAGATACTAAAGCAGTGGTGGAACTATTGGAACTAGAAGCAGATGAAGGACTCTTACAGGAAGCTGAAACTACCATTAACCAAATGCACCGCGATCTGGATCAGTGGGAGTTACAACAACTACTTTCTGGACCCTACGATAGCCAGGGCGCAGTCCTAACAATCAATGCAGGTGCAGGAGGAACAGATGCCCAAGACTGGGCATTTATGCTAATGCGGATGTACACCCGTTGGGCAGAAGCCCATGGTTATAAAGTGACACTAGCTGAAGAATCTGAAGGTGATGAAGCGGGGATAAAATCAGCTACCCTGGAAATTACAGGTCGTTATGCCTATGGTTATCTACGCGCAGAAATGGGAACCCATCGGTTAGTGAGAATTTCTCCTTTTAATGCCAATGGTAAACGCCAAACTAGTTTTGCTGGAGTGGAAGTTATGCCACAAATAGATAACTCCGTTACCCTAGAAATACCAGAAAAAGATTTAGAAATCACTACCTCCAGAGCAGGGGGTAAGGGTGGACAAAACGTCAACAAGGTGGAAACAGCAGTGCGCATAGTTCATATTCCTACGGGAGTAGCAGTGCGTTGTACAGAAGAGCGATCGCAATTACAAAATAAGGAGAAAGCTTTGGCTCGTCTCAAGGCTAAACTTTTAGTTATTGCCAGAGAGCAACGTGCCCAAGAGATAGCTGAAATTCGTGGTGACATGGTAGAAGCATCCTGGGGTAATCAAATACGTAACTATGTTTTTCATCCTTACCAAATAGTCAAAGACTTGCGTACAAACCTTGAAACAACAGCTATTGGTGATGTGATGAATGGTGATCTGGATAGTTTTATCCAAGCATATCTGAGGCAAGAAAATCAATTGGTAACCAGTGGTGAGTAGAAAATTGCCTTTTTTAGTGGTAGTACTGGTGGGACTAATGATTTTATTGGCCCAAAATCTTGCTCCTACCTTACCCCTAATGTTCTTGGGAATGCGGAGTCGTCCCCTACCCCTAGCTTTGTGGATTTTATTTAGCATTACTGCTGGTGGTTTAACATCTTTACTTATTAACACCTTTGTTAGCACCCTGTGGAAAATCACTGGGTATTCCACCACTGGTTCATCTGCTCCCCCAAGCGGATCAAAATCTTTTGATAATTATAATCAAGAGAATATACATTCGGTGAAGAATCCACCCAAGTCAAGAAATGGCAATGATGAGAGCAGCGATGAACTTGATGATTGGCTTAGGGGTTCCCAGGAAGGTGATGACTGGGATTTGACCCAACCACCAAAATCACCAACCCAAGGGAATGTTTCTCCTTCCGACTCCGTTTATTCCTACAGTTCCCAGTCACCCAAAAATACTGGGGTGGGGAAAACTGAATCTATTTATGATGCGGACTATCGAGTCATTATTCCCCCCTATCAACCCCCAAGCACCAACCCAAGGGATAATGATACTGATGATGATTGGGATTTTTTGACAGATGAGGAATAGATCATGGATGGTTCAATCAAGCAATTATTAAAAGGAGTAAACCTATATTTAATTGGCATGATGGGAAGTGGTAAAACTACCATTGGTAATTTATTAGCACAAGCAGTCAACTATAGTTTTATAGATACTGATGAAGTTATAGTCAAAGCTGCGGGTAAACCCATCAGCGACATTTTCATCACCGAGGGAGAACCAGCATTTCGTCAACTGGAAAGTAATGTTTTAGCTCAAGTCTGTGCCTATACTAAATTAACCATTGCTACAGGTGGAGGCATTGTTCTGCGCCGAGAAAATTGGAGTTATCTCCATCATGGGTTAATAATTTGGCTTGATGTACCAGTGGAAATACTACTAGAACGATTAAAAGAAGATCAAACAAGACCCCTTTTACAAGACCCAGACACCCAGAATAAATTGCGATCGCTTTTAGATAAGCGTTATAGTTTATACTCACAAGCTGATTTACATATTGAGATTACCCAACAGGAAACACCAGAACAAACGGTGACCAATATTCTGCAGGCAATTCCCGGAGTTTTGAAAACACCAGAAATTCCAAAATTAACTGGCTAAAGCTATATTTAGTTTCATAGCAAATTCAGCATCAAACTTGGAATATTTACATAATGGTTAACGATATTGAGTATATCAGGCAAGCAGAAGCTACCCGCGTTAAAATTCTCAGCGAAGCTCTACCATATATCCAGCAGTTTTCAGGTCGTACCGTAGTAGTCAAATACGGAGGTGCGGCGATGAAAGACAGTAATCTTAAAGACAAAGTTATTCGTGACATTGTATTTTTATCTTGTGTTGGTCTAAGACCGATTTTGGTTCATGGTGGAGGTCCTGAGATTAATAGCTGGTTGGATAAACTAGGGATAGAACCACAATTTAAAAATGGCCTGCGAGTAACCGATGCACCAACCATGGATGTGGTAGAAATGGTGCTAGTAGGTAGAGTCAATAAAGAAATAGTCTCTCTGATTAACCAATCTGGTGGTATGGGAGTGGGACTGTGTGGTAAAGATGGTAATTTGATTACCGCTCGTCCCCAGGGAGATGAAAGTATTGGTTTTGTGGGGGAAGTCAGCAGCATTAATATCAAAATTCTAGAAACCCTTTCTAAAAGTGGTTATATTCCAGTAGTGTCTAGCGTAGCAGCTGACGATAGCGGACAAGCTTATAACATTAACGCTGATACAGTAGCAGGAGAGATAGCAGCTGCTTTAGGGGCGGAAAAGTTAATTTTATTAACGGATACTAGGGGGATTTTAACAAACTACAAGGATCCATCTACTTTAATTCCTAAAGTAGATATTAGAGAAGCAAGAGAATTGATTAATGATGGTATAGTGAGTGGGGGTATGATCCCTAAGGTTAACTGTTGTGTGCGCTCTCTTGCGCAGGGGGTAAAGGCCGCCCATATAATTGATGGTCGTATTCCCCATGCTCTATTGTTAGAAATATTTACGGATGTGGGGATTGGAACTATGATTTTAGGATCTCAGTTTCAGTAAACACTAATAGGGCTTGTATCCAAAAGTTTCTCAATGGAGCTAGAAATTTAGGCCCTAAGTAACTATCAATGAACTAATCACCAATGGGCACAGAAAACCTAGAAACTGCGAAAAATCTTTACTCCCAAGGCAAAATCGCCTTTGAGAACGGAGAATATCAACAATCTGTAGATAATTTGGAAAAAGCTACCAGTCTACTGTTCCAAAATTCTCGCTTTGCTGGAGAAGTAAATATCTGGTTAGTTAACGCTTACGAAGCTACGGGAAGATCCCAAGAGGCGATCGCCCTTTGTCAAGAGCTTTCCCATCATCCCCATTATGAAGTTAAATCCCAGGCCAAGCGCTTAGTCTACATATTAAAAGCTCCCAAACTCAAACGACCAAAAGAATGGATGACAGAGATACCTGATTTTGCTACAATTTCTGAGCGTCAAACCAAAACCCTAATTGCTCCGCAAAAATCAACTTCACCCCAGAAATCCCCGGATTCAGAATATGTGGATCTTAGTCAGGTAAATACACAGGATAATCTTTTTATTTGGGTGGCTTTAATTATTGCTGCTTGTACTATTTCCTATTTAGTTTGGTTGAGTTTCTGAATGGGTTGTTAGCAGTTAGATGGAGTTTACCTTGTTCTAAAGGAGAAAATATATGGCCACATACAAAACCACAAGGTTGGTTTTTAAAAACAGTATCCATAGCAGAAGCTTAATAAAGCTGGCAAAAAACTCCAAAAAGGTGATGATGATTTTAATCATCTTTATGTCCTTAATCTTATCCGGTTGTGTAGAATACAATCTGGGTATTAATTTCCATAACAGTAATAATGCTGAATGGGTACAACACATTCGGATTGCTGAAAACTTGACCAGTTTCAGCAGTGATTATTTACAGGAGTGGTTTAATGTTTTATCTCGTCGCGTCAGCAACATAGGGGGTTCCACCAAATATATTTCTCCAGGTGAACTGGTGGTGAAAATACCTTTTACTCATGGTCAAGAACTAGAGGAGAAATTAGCCACTTTTTACCCACACTCCCTACAAACCTCTCTCCATGAACCAATCAATATTACTTCCAACATAACCCTAAAAGAAAATAACTTTTTGTTCCTATCCAGAAATAATTTAATTTATCAATTAGATTTGCGCTCTTTAGCAGGAGTAGTTGCACAAAAAAACAGTTCGGATAAAACTCAAATTTCCCTGTTCAACATAGACTTTACCCTCAAAACACCCTGGGGGAATATTAAGAATATTAATTCCACTGTAAAACCTCTCCCACCAGAAACAAATAACCAACAAATAACATGGCAAATGCAACTGGGAGAGTTAAATCAAATAGAGGTAGTGTTTTGGCTCCCCAATATGCTCAGTATTGGAACCTTAATAATTATTATTATAGTTTTGTTTGGTTACTACTTGAAATATTCCAGTTTAAATATACCCAATCAAAACTGATAATAAATAATATATTTAAACATATTTAAGGGGATAACCGCTCTATCCTCCACTCATGATTATGCAAACGGGTATACAGTAATCTATCGTGTAACCGACTAGAACGCCCCTGCCAAAATTCAATTTCCTGGGGAATCACTCGAAACCCTCCCCAGTGAGGAGGTCGGGGTATTGATTGATTTTCATATTTCTGCTCAAGTTCTGCCAATTTTAATTGCAAAAACTCCCGATGGGGAATGACTTCACTTTGATTAGATGCCCAAGCACCCAAGCGACTACCATGGGGACGCACTTCAAAATACCCATCAGACTCCTGGGGGGAAATTTTTTCCACCCCACCAACGATTCTCACCTGACGCTCCAATTGTGCCCACCAAAAAACTAATGCTGCATGGGGATTTATCCCTAACTCTTGTCCCTTATGACTATTATAATTAGTAAACAACACAAAACCCCTATCGTCAAAGTCTTTTAACAAGACCATTCTGGCTGAAGGTTTGCCATCACAGGTGCAAGTTGCCAGGGTCATGGCATTAGGTTCGGGTAATTCCGCTGCTATAGCTTGATCAAACCATATTCTAAATTGTACAAGGGGATTCCCATTAATACTTTTCTCATCCAGTTCTTGTAAAGAGTAGTCCTGTCGAAGATCCGCTATAGTTCTATCCATTGTTGTGTTCCTGATTACTAAACATGCGACTTTCAGCTTCCCTGCAGACTATATTAACATACGGACTGGCCTGTCCACTTATCGCTGTGAATGTTTGGCTACTCTCTTTGTTGTTCCACTACTTCCAGCACCCAATCACTATTCTCAGCATCGCAGCTATTTTAGCTTTTTTGCTCAATTACCCTGTCCAGTTACTAGAAAAGGCCAGGATTACTAGAACTTACTCAGTCATAATAGTTTTAGTGATTACTTTAACCCTATTGGTGATTCTGGGTTTTACCCTAGTCCCCATGCTAGTGGAACAAACAACCCAGCTCCTCAAAAATATCCCCGATTGGGTGACTTCCAGTCAAGAAAATTTAAGTAGGTTACAGGTCTTAGCTCGTCAAAAGCGTTTGCATATTGATTTCAGTGTGGTTAGCAGTCAAATTAATGCCAGCGTGCAAAATATTCTACAACAAATTGCCTCCGGTGCAGTGGGTTTTGCTGGAACTTTATTGTCCGGACTTTTAAATATAGTCCTAGTCGTCGTATTGGCATTTTATATGCTGATATATGGCGATCGCTTGTGGTCTGGGTTAATTAATCAACTACCATCCTATATTGGATTACCCCTGAGCAAATCCTTACAATTGAATTTTCATAACTTTTTTTTGAGTCAACTGTTGTTAGCATTATTCATGGTAATCGCTTTAACACCAATCTTTTTATTTTTAAGAGTTCCCTTTGCTCTATTATTTGCGATTATTATAGGAATCTCCGAACTAGTTCCTGTAATTGGTGCTACTTTGGGTATAGGGTTAGTGACCTTACTAGTATCCTTACAGACTTGGTGGTTAGCATTTCCAGTAGCAATGGTGGCAATTATCATACAACAGATCAGAGATAATATCCTAGCACCCAAATTACTTGGTAATTTTACCGGACTCAATCCCCTATGGATTTTCATTGCCATTTTGATGGGATTTGAAATTGGAGGTTTGCTGGGGACTTTAGTAGCAGTACCAATTGCGGGTACTATCAAGAGTACAGTTGACACTATTAGAAACAACGGAATAACTTAGAAAAAATGGTTTTTAATTATACATTTCCATGGATGCCAAAGATCTGTTAGCAACAATTAACAACCTGATTGAACAGGCCAAAAGGGGAGAGATAGATCCCTGGAATGTGGAAGTAGTTGAGGTAATTGACCGGTATTTAGAATTCATGTCACCCCAAGGTACCACTCAAGGTTATGAATCAGATTTGCACCAGTCCGGTCAGGCTTTTCTATCCGCATCTATGCTTGTTCTTTTTAAAGCAAATACCTTAATGGAGTTGTCAAGAATAGATAGTGAAATAGATAATAGTTCTGAAGATGTAGTTACAGATGATAACAATACAGAGTCACATAGTATAGAGAGGTTGCAGTTAGAGAGGCAATTAAGAAGGCGGACCGCTGCCATGCCCCCACCTAAGCGTCGCGTTACTCTGGTAGAATTAATCGAGCAGTTACAGATTATGGCTAGTCAGCTAAAGGAGGTAGAAAAGCCAAACAAATCGGAGCGACCTAGGCGTCAGCCAACTATGAAAACCATGAAAGCGGCCTTAGAATTAGCCCACCAGGAAAATCTCACCCAGGTTGCTGTGGAGGTGGAACAGGTGTTGCTTCTAGCAGCAAAAGAAGAAAATTCATCAGAACCATCCTGGGGATTAGAAGAACTGGTAGAGTTGTGGAGTGGTACACAACAAGCAAATCAGGTGGACAAAAAATCTAGCAGTGAGCACAATTCCGAGCATGGTAACCTAGTCAGTGTGTTTTGGGCACTATTGCTCCTTTGTGCCCAGTCTAAAGTAGAGCTATTCCAGGAAGAATTTTATCAGGAAGTCAAAGTGCGGTTATTAAGACAGAAGTAGTTGCTAGTACCCTAAATTCTTAGATCAAATTTGATAAATATATGGTAATGGTAAATTATTGATTGGTGGGCCAGCTATAACTAAAAATCCGTGGTTGCCAAAAAGTATTGGATAATCAAACTATAATTGGGTATTTTAATGATAATAAACTGGCTTGTGGTTGAGGAACAGGAGTAACATTTTATGAAAGCAATGATTCTAGCAGCGGGTAAAGGCACTCGTGTACGCCCTATTACATATACCATTCCTAAACCAATGATTCCCATTCTGCAAAAGCCAGTAATGGAGTTTTTGCTAGAGTTATTGCGTAAACATGGGTTTGACCAGATCATGGTTAATGTGAGCCATTTAGCTGAGGAGATAGAAAATTATTTCCGTGATGGTCAAAGGTTCGGAGTGCAGATTGGTTATTCTTTTGAGGGTAAAATAGACGATCAAGGGAAATTAGTGGGGGAAGCTATCGGTTCAGCTGGGGGAATGCGTCGTATCCAAGATTTCTCACCTTTTTTTGATGAAACATTTGTAGTTTTGTGTGGTGATGCTTTAATTGATTTAGACCTCACCGCAGCAGTTAAGTGGCACAGGTCTAAGGGTGCAATGGCTACTATTATTACCAAGTCTGTCCCCCAAGAGGAAGTTTCTAGTTATGGTGTGGTTGTCACAGATCATGATAACCGAGTGCGAGCTTTTCAGGAAAAACCATCCGTTGAAGAAGCTCTCAGCACCAATATTAACACCGGTATTTATATCTTTGAGCCAGAAGTGTTTAAGTATATCCCATCCGGTGTTGAATATGACATTGGTAGTCAGTTGTTCCCTCACCTGGTGGAAATTAATGCTCCCTTTTATGCTATCCCCATGGATTTTGAATGGGTAGATATTGGTAAAGTACCTGATTATTGGCGGGCAATTCGCGGTGTTTTACTGGGAGAGATTAAAAATGTACAAATACCCGGTTATGAAGTTGCTCCAAATATATATACTGGTTTAAATGTAGCCGTAAATTGGGATCGGGTAGATATTACTGGACCTGTTTACATTGGTGCTATGACTCGAATTGAGGATGGGGCCAAAATTGTCGGACCATCCATGATTGGACCAAATTGCTGGATTTGTGGAGGTGCGACTGTGGATAATAGTGTGATTTTTGAATGGTCTCGCTTAGGTCCAGGAGTTCGCTTGGTAGATAAGTTGGTATTTGGACGGTATTGTGTAGATAAAATGGGCGCTGCTATTGACGTACAAGCAGCAGCTTTAGACTGGCTAATTACTGATGCACGTCAAACCCTACCCGCTGAAATTCCTCCAGAACACCAAGCGATCGCCGAGTTGTTAGGAGCAATTACAGTTTAGGAAATGGTAGGGGAATGGGGATTGATAACTTTGATTAACTGTTATTTAGATAAGTATATCTTCTCAGACTTTGTTCATAGGTTTGCAGCAATCTTTGGGATTCGGATAAGGTGATACGGTCTTCTAATAGAGCTTGTTCACAACGCTGGCGAATATTTTCTACCATGTCTTCTGAATCATACTGGACATAACTGACTACTTCGCTCATGGTATCCCCTTTGACAACGTGCTCAATTTGGTAACCTTTGGGCGTAAGTTGAATATGAACAGCATTGGTATCACCAAACAAGTTATGTAGGTTGCCCATGATTTCTTGGTAAGCACCGTTGAGGAACATCCCTAAATAATAGGGTTTATCAGGGTTGAATTTATGCAGCTCTAAAACCGATTTAACATCTCTTAGATCGATAAATCGGTCGATTTTGCCATCGCTATCACAAGTTAGGTCTGCTAAAATGCCCCTTTGAGTCGGTTCTTCATCTAAACGGTGAATGGGCATGATAGGAAATAATTGGTCTATGGCCCAACAGTCTGGTGCTGATTGAAATACGGAGAGATTAATGTAATAGATAGAAGCCATGATTTTTTCCAGATCTTCCAATTCATCTGGTACATATTCTTGTTGCCTAGTAATTTCCAGGATTTTTTGACAACAAGCCCAGTATAAACGCTCAGCCTTGGCTCGCTCCTGTAGACGTAATATGCCTAAGTTAAATCGACTAATCGCTTCTTCCTTGAACTGGGCAGCGTCATGATAGAACTCTTGATAGTTTTCTTTGTTGATACACTGATATGTCTCCCACAAGTATTTTATAATTGGGGATTCTCCTTCCTGGAGCTCCTCCGGTGGATTCAGTGGAACATCACTGGTACTTAAAACATCAAAGATAAGCACGGACTGGTGCGATGCGATCGCTCTTCCACTTTCACTAATTAGGGTAGGTACAGGAATTTTACTTTCCGAGCATGTATCTTTCAACTCTGCTACAATATCATTGGCATAGTTTTGCATATTGTAGTTTTTAGAGGCATAGAAATTTGTTTGGGAACCATCATAATCTACTCCTAACCCGCCACCCACATCCAAGAACTTCATGTCAGCACCTAACATTGCCAGTTCCACATAGATCCGACTAGCTTCTTGAATGGCATCTTTAATCACATTAATCGCGGAAATTTGTGAGCCAATATGAAAGTGAAGTAGTTGTAAACAATCCAGTAAATTGGCTGATCTTAACCTATCCACAGCTTCCATGATTTCTGGAATAGTCAAGCCAAATTTAGCACGGTCTCCCGTAGAAGTTCCCCATCTACCCATACCTTGAGTGCTTAATTTTGCCCGTACTCCCAAAATGGGTTTAATCCCTAACTGAGCACTAGCTGCGATCGCTAGATCGACCTCTTCAATTTGTTCCAGGACAATAATTGGAGTTTGTCCTAGTTTTTGAGCCAACATTGCTGTTTCAATATATTCTCGGTCTTTATAGCCATTACAAACTAATAAAGCTCCTGGTGTGTCTAATAAAGCCAGAGCAATCATTAATTCTGGCTTAGAACCTGCTTCCAGTCCAAACTGATGAGGCTTGCCAAAACGCACCAAATCTTCAATTAAGTGCCGTTCTTGGTTGCATTTGACCGGAAAAACCCCCCTATACACTCCAGAATAATTATAGCGAGCGATCGCCTTGGCAAAGCAAGAGTTTAAGCGCTCTATACGATCCTCTAAAATATCAGAGAAACGAATTAACAAAGGTAGTCCCAGATTTCGTTGTTTTAGAGCATTGACCAACTCAAACAAGTCCAGAGATCCACCCCGATCTCCCTTGGGAGAGACTGTAACATGTCCTGCTGCATTAATGGAAAAATAAGGTCTACCCCAACCTTCAATGCGATATAGATCTTCACTATCCTCTATTTTCCAACTGCGGGATAAATCACCCGATTTAGTGCTGGGGGGTAGTAGTTTTTTATGTTTTTGGTTTTTCAATTCTGATTTATGTCCATTAGTATGAACTTTGACGATTTCATCGGTAATTGACTCGACACCCATTTCTTCCTCACCTTGTGTTGTGTTTACCCACAGAGTAATAATTTAACAAATTAAATCCCCAACTGTAATTAATCCACATTCCTAGGATTTTCAATTTTCGTTTGATATTTGATATTAGTATGAGAAATATGTTAAATTTAATTAAGATTGCGGGGAAACCTCCCAGATCTAGCTTAGGCAAACTGTGTTGCCATGTCAAATTACAAAATGGATTTATAAGCATCCGTTACAAAATTAGTCATATTAGTACTAGAGGCAAATTAACAGATGAAATTTTCCTGGAGAGTTGTAGCACTTTGGTCAGTATTGGCCCTGGTAATAGGCTTTTTTCTCTGGCAAGGTACATTTGCTGGATCCCCAGGGGATCAAAGCAAAAATGCTGCCAATACCAGAATGACCTACGGACGATTTTTAGAATACCTGGATGCTGATCGTGTAACCAGTGTAGACCTATACGACGGGGGTAGAACAGCTATTATTGAAGCCCTGGATCAGGATATTGAGAACCATGTTCAACGTTGGCGTGTAGATCTCCCCTTCAATGCGCCCGAACTAGTGAACAAACTAAAAGAACATCAAGTCAGTTTTGATGCTCACCCAGTTCGTAACGACGGTGCCATCTGGGGTCTATTAGGCAATTTAGTCTTCCCCGTGTTATTGATTGGCGGTTTATTCTTTTTGTTCCGTCGTTCTAACAACCTTCCTGGGGGACCAGGTCAAGCCATGAGCTTTGGTAAATCTCGTGCTCGTTTCCAAATGGAGGCTAAAACCGGAGTAAAATTTGATGACGTAGCTGGTATTGAAGAAGCTAAAGAAGAATTACAAGAAGTTGTTACCTTCTTAAAGCAACCAGAGAAATTTACTGCAGTAGGGGCGAAAATTCCCAAAGGTGTGTTGCTAGTAGGACCACCGGGAACAGGTAAAACCCTATTAGCAAAAGCAATTGCTGGTGAAGCAGGCGTACCATTCTTTTCTATTTCCGGTTCGGAATTCGTAGAAATGTTTGTGGGTGTGGGAGCTTCCCGAGTTCGTGACCTGTTTAAAAAAGCCAAAGATAACGCCCCTTGTATTATCTTTATAGATGAAATTGATGCTGTAGGTCGTCAACGGGGTGCGGGTATAGGTGGTGGAAATGATGAGCGGGAGCAGACCCTGAACCAATTGTTAACGGAAATGGATGGTTTTGAAGGTAACACTGGCATCATTATTATTGCTGCTACCAACCGTCCTGATGTCCTTGACTCAGCTCTTTTACGTCCTGGACGTTTTGACAGACAGGTGACGGTAGATACACCTGACATTAAAGGGCGGTTAGAAATCTTAGAGGTTCATGCCCGCAACAAGAAACTAGATCAAAGCGTGTCCTTAGAGGCAATTGCCCGTCGAACTCCTGGATTTAGCGGTGCTGACCTAGCCAACTTATTGAATGAAGCGGCCATTTTGACCGCCAGAAGACGCAAAGAAGCAATTACCCTATTAGAAATTGATGATGCGGTTGACCGGGTAGTAGCAGGGATGGAAGGCACTCCTTTAGTAGACAGCAAGAGTAAGCGATTAATTGCCTACCATGAAATAGGACATGCCTTAATAGGTACTTTGTTAAAAGATCATGATCCAGTCCAAAAAGTCACCCTAATTCCCAGAGGACAAGCACAGGGTTTAACCTGGTTTATGCCTAATGAAGAACAAGGATTAATTACCCGTTCTCAACTCAAGGCGAGAATTACAGGTGCTTTAGGAGGGCGTGCAGCTGAGGATGTAATTTTTGGTGCAGCAGAAGTTACTACCGGTGCAGGAAATGATTTACAACAGGTAACTGGTATGGCGCGCCAAATGGTAACACGTTTCGGTATGTCCGAACTTGGTCCCCTATCCCTAGAAAGTCAACAAGGGGAAGTCTTTTTAGGACGTGATTGGACAACCAGATCGGAGTATTCTGAATCTATTGCCGCTCGTATTGACGCACAAGTGAGAACAATTGTAGAAGAGTGTTATGATTTGGCAAAAAACATCATGAAGCAAAATCGTACTCTTACTGATCGTCTAGTAGATCTTTTGATTGAAAAAGAGACTATAGACGGTAATGAGTTCCAGCAAATCGTAGCTGAGTATACTGTTGTTCCCGATAAAACCCAGTTTGTTCCCCAGCTATAAGTAGGGAATTATTTGTAGGATGGGTGGATGTAACCCATCCTAAGATTTTCCTGGGTTGAGTTTAATAACTCAGATTCAATCCCAACTTACCTGACGGAAAAAGCCTCATTGAACCTTCTAGTAATTGGTTCCACAATAAAAGTCAGAATTGATTTTTTGCGAGTCACTATTTCCGCATTTGCCATCATCCCTGGAGTAAACTCCACCTCCTGACCATCCATAGTAATTGAATGCTTATTTAACCTAATCCTAGTGGGAAAAACCAAACCTAATTTTTCATCAACCACCGCATTAGGACTAATTTGTAAAACCTCAGCATCCACCACACCGAATTCTTGAAAAGGGAAAGTTGCCAACTTCACCTTTGCTGACATACCTTGACGAATAAAACCAATATCCCGATTGAGAACTTTTACTTCTAGTAGAATATCTTCTCCTTCGGGTAAAATAGAGAGTAATTCTTCACCGGATTGAACTGGACCCTTAGTGGCTTTGATTTTATAAATTATTCCCGATACTGGGGCCTTAATTATTTCTTTCTCCCTTTGTTTTTTTGCCTGGTCTAATTGTCCAACAATATTGGTCATTTCTTCTCTACGTTTATTTATCTGGGTTAAAATTTCGCTTTGTCTCTCTGATGTTAATCTTAAACTTTGACTTTTAGCGGATTGATAAGTCTGTTGTGCTTGATTAATTTCCTGTTTTTGAGCAGCAATATCTTTTTCTAAAGAGGTCACCCTATCCTGAGCTTCCAGTAATCTGTTTTTAGCATTATTTACCTCATTAACAGCTCTGATAATATCCGTATTTGCCCTATTTACCCTCTCCAGAGCTTCCAGATAATCAACCCTAGGAACTGCACCAGGAGTGAGTAGAGTCCTGAGATTTTCTTCTCTAGTGGTAGCAATTTTCAAATTGCTTTGTATTTGATTACGAATATTTTCTGCATTGACCAAATTGTTTTGGGAATTAACTACACCAGGTTTACTGTTAGCCAGATTTTCTTGTAAGCGACTCAATCTGATTTTTGCTTGCTGAATATTGGCAAGTTGCCGTTTCGCTTCTGCTTCTGCAGACATTTGTTTAGCCTTGTAGTCTGATAACCGAGAATTTAACAACTCGTCTTGTAATTTGGTTCCCGTAGTTTTTGCTCCAGTTCTTTCAGTTTCTAAACGTTGTAAATCTTCCTCAATTAATTTACTGGCCTTTGTTAAACGGTTAATATCAGTTTGTTGAAAATCAGGATTCCTTTCAATTAACACTTGATCCTTATTAACCCGATCTCCTTCCTTGACCTTTACTGCTAAAATAGAACCATTACCCAAGGATGTGACTGGTCTAATTTGAGTAGAAGCGATTAACTCACCCGTTGCAGTTGCGACTTCATCAACTTGAGAAAGGTGAGCCCATAAAATACTGCTAAATACAATTGCACTAATAGTTCCAGCTAATAGTCGGGTATAAATAGGAGGGAGTTCTTGTACTGCTTTACCCAATTCATAAGATAATTTTTCCTCTGGTTTGGCAAAGTTTTCCTTAGTTTGACGAACTTGAACCGCATTGGCCCATGGGGAATATTTCATATATACCAAAAGGGAGAGATAGGACTATAGTTTTTAAAAACAGTTGGTTGATTAACAAAAATCGTCAATTGTTAACATATTCGATGCTAATACAAGTAATGATAAAATGGTGTAGTCTGAACAACAACTTGCCAATGGATTTTACATTTCCATAAAATAGGTTAATCGTTAAAATTCATAGCTGGGTGGTTGACTCCTTGGTCATGGTATTATATAGACAGGAAAATGAGGAAATAAACGGTGTTAAAATTCTTTGCAGACAGAGGTGGAACATTTACAGATATTGTAGCGTTAACCGATAATCAGGACATAATCAATAGATTATTAAACTACCCCCAGAGATTTTTAATTGTTCCCTTACCCGATCAACAATGGGTAATAGTTTATAAATTATTGTCAGAGAATCCCGATCAGTATACAGATGCGGTAATTCAAGGAATTCGTCATATTATGGGAGTTCCCCTCCAACAGAGTATTCCTGGTCAAACTATAGAAGTGATTAAAATGGGAACAACAGTGGCAACAAATGCACTGCTAGAAAGACATGGAGACCGGGTTGTTTTAGTCATTAATAAAGGCTTTAAAGATGCTTTAAGAATTGGTTATCAAAACCGTCCTAACATTTTCGCTCGACAGATAATTTTACCCACCATGCTGTATGAAGCAGTAATTGAAGTAGATGCTAGATATGATGCTCAAGGTAAGGAGTTATTTCCCGTAAATTATCACCAAATTAAATACGACCTACAAACAATTCATCAAACAGGAATTGACAGTTGCGCCATCGTTCTTATGCATGGCGATCGCTATCCCAAACATGAACAAGAAATAGGAAAAATTGCCGAAGAAATTGGATTTACCCAAATTTCCATTTCCCATCAAGTTAGTCCCCTAATGAAACTTGTGAGTCGGGGAGATACAACAGTTGTGGATGCTTATTTAACACCCATATTACGTCGTTATGTCAATCAAGTTTCCAGTCAGGTTCCTGAGGTAAAATTAATGTTTATGAAATCTGATGGTGGGTTAACTGATGCAGAGAAATTTCAAGGTAAAGATAGCATTTTAAGTGGACCTGCTGGTGGTATTGTTGGTGCAGTACAAACTAGTAAAAGAGCGGGATTTAATTTAATCATCACCTTTGATATGGGAGGAACAAGCACAGATGTGGCCCATTTTAAAGGGGAATATGAAAGACAATTAGATTCGGAAATAGCAGGTGCGCGGATGCGAGTTCCCGTCCTAGCGATTAATACCATTGCTGCAGGTGGAGGTTCAATTTTATCTTTTGATGGATCCACCTATCGTGTAGGTCCAGAATCTGCAGGTTCAAATCCCGGACCTGCATCCTACAGACGGGGGGGACCATTAACAGTCACAGACGCTAATATTATGTTGGGGAAGATTCAACCCCAATACTTTCCAGCAGTTTTTGGAAATGATGGTCAATTACCTTTGGATAGGGAAATAGTGCTGGAGAAGTTTACAAACTTGACCCAGAATATGACATTAACTACAGGAAAATCCTTTTCTCCTCCACAGGTAGCATCAGGATTTATTGCTATTGCTGTGGAAAATATGGCTAATGCCATTAAAAAAATTAGTCTACAACGGGGTTATGATATTAGCGAATATGTATTATGTTGTTTTGGAGGTGCAGGTGGACAGGTAGCTTGTTTAATTGCGGATACTTTAGGAATGAAAAAGATATTTTTGCATCCCTTTGCTGGTGTATTGTCAGCTTATGGAATGGGTTTAGCTGATGTGAGAGCTACCAGAGTCACCGGAGTAGAAAAACCCTTGAATCAGTCCTTAATTCCCCAATTACAGGAATTAGTTACCCGTTTAGAAATTTCCGCCAATCAAGAATTAAATCCAGCAGAAAATCAGGTAAATCATTTGTCAGTCAGGGTGATTAAAAACCTTAACCTCAAGTATGAGGGAACTAATTCTACCTTATCCGTCGATTTTAGAAACGATATAGAATTAATACAGCAGCAATTTGCCAGGGAACACAAATCAAGATATGGGTTTATTCAGCCAGAAAAAACCTTAATTGTGGAATCTATTTTTGTCGAGGTGATTCAACAGATGGACACACCAGAAGAACCCATCATTTCCCGTCAACTTCCCCAGGGGCAAATTCCCCAACCTTTAGAAGTAGTTGAGCTATTTACCGCCAATAGATGGTGGTATACTCCAGTTTATAGAAGAGAAGATTTACAACCGGGAGATATTATCCCAGGTACTGCTATTATTGTGGAGAAAATCAGCACCATTGTGGTTGAACCCAATTGGCAAGTAAAATTAACCGAACGTAATCATTTAATCTTGGAAAGAGCAGAAAGATGAAAAAACTATATGATCATATTCAGCCAGATCCAGTTCGCTTAGAAATTTTTAAAAATCTCTATCAATTCATTGCCGAACAAATGGGAATAGTCCTGCAAAACACAGCTGTATCAGTTAATATTAAGGAACGTCTGGATTTTTCCTGCGCTATTTTTGACAGTTCTGGTTTATTAGTTGCTAACGCTCCTCATATTCCTGTGCATTTAGGTTCCATGAGTGAAAGCGTGCGCTGTTTAATTAATGATTTGGGAACTACAATTAAACCAGGCAATGTTTATCTATCCAATAATCCCTACAATGGGGGAACCCATTTACCTGATGTTACTGCTATCACGCCCATATTTTTACCCCCATTTTCAAATATGTTTTTAAAAACTGGGCAAGACTCTCCCCTATTTTTTGTTGCATCCCGAGGACACCAATCAGATATCGGTGGTATTACCCCCGGATCCATGCCTCCCCATAGTACGGATATTACCCAAGAAGGGATTATTTTTGATAATTTTCTCCTGGTTCAGGAAGGAGAGCTACAAGAAACCTCTGTGAGAAATTATCTGTTAAATCATCCCTATCCCAGTCGCAATCCTGAGCAAAATATAGCAGATTTTAAAGCTCAAATTGCCGCTAACGCCAGGGGAAGCCAAGAATTAATAAAAATGGTTGATCACTATGGGCTGGAAACTGTAAAAGTTTATATGCAGTTTGTACAAGATAATGCGGAAGAATCAGTAAGAAGAACTATCAATGTTTTAAAAAATGGATCCTTTACATATGTCATGGATAGTGGGGCAAAAATTCAAGTTCAAGTCACTATTAATCGGGAAAATCGCACAGCTAAAATTGATTTTACGGGCACATCACCACAATTAAAGAGTAATTTTAATGCACCTAAAGCTGTAACCCAAGCAGCAGTATTATATGTCTTTAGAACTCTGGTAGATGACAATATTCCTCTTAATGCTGGCTGTCTCAAACCTTTAGAAATTATTATTCCTCAAGGTTGTATGCTAAATCCCACCTATCCTGCAGCAGTAGTAGCAGGAAATGTGGAAACATCACAAACTATTGTTGATGCTTTATATGGTGCCCTAGGTGTAATGGCTGCTTCCCAAGGAACTATGAATAATTTCACTTTTGGCAATGAAAAATATCAATATTATGAAACTATTTGTGGTGGTTCCGGAGCAGGTATGGACTTTGATGGCACAGATGCAGTTCACACTCACATGACTAATTCCCTACTTACCGATCCAGAAGTGCTAGAAACCCGTTATCCGGTAATAGTGGAAAGTTTTACTATCCGTGAGAATAGTGGGGGTAAAGGAAAATATTCCGGGGGTAATGGGGTGGTCAGAAAAATCAAATTTCTGGAATCCATGACGGCAAATATTCTTTCTGGTCATCGTTTAGTCCCCCCCTTTGGATTACATGGTGGAGCACCAGGAAAGGTGGGAAAAAACTGGATACAACGCGAAAATGGCATCCAAGAGGTTTTAGATAGCACTGCTACCGCAGAAATGCAACCAGGAGATATTTTTGTCATAGAAACTCCTGGTGGTGGTGGATTTCAGGAGCAATAAACCCACTAAACTTCCACTATCACGGGTGCATGATCACTAGGCTGTTCTAGCTTTCTAGGACTAATATCAATAAAGCAACTTTTAGCTTGTTTATAAAGTACATCTGTTAAGTAGTGATGGTCTATTCTCCACCCCGAGTTTCTTTTAAAAGCTCCAGTACGATAGTCCCACCAACTATAATTACCCCCCTGGGAATTAAACTTGCGAAACCCATCCCCAAAACCCAGTTTCAAAATCTCTCTTAAAGCTTGTCTCTCTGGTAAGGATGCCATAATCTGATTTTCTGTATCTACCTGTTTATAAATGTCTATATCTTCTAGTGCAATGTTAAAATCACCACACATAATAATATCAGAATTACACTTCAGCAAAACCTCCAGGTATGTTTTTAATACTGCTAACCACTGCAATTTATATTGATATTTCTCACTTCCCACTGCTGAACCATTAGGAACATACAGATTAATAATCCTTACTTCATCTACAATACCCGTGATCACTCTTTTCTGGTCATCCCATTCAGGTTCCAGATTTTCCAGCACTTGACAAAACCCAGTAGTTACACTTTTCATTGGCTGGCGACTAATTAATGCTACACCATTGTAAGCCTTCTGTCCATAAATATAAGTGTGATAGCCCATGTCATGAAATACAGTTAGGGGAAAATCCGTGTCTATGACTTTGGTTTCCTGTAGACACAGAACATCAACGTTATTTTCCCCTAACCAGCTAATAACCTGTCCTAGACGAGTACGAATTGAATTGACATTCCAAGTGGCAATTTTCATGAGCAGATTTAGCAATAGTTATACAAACAGAGAATTTGAGAATATTGAATATTAATTTAATTATTATAGTATGGGGAGTTACAAAATCTGAAAATTGTCAATTGCAACAAATATACTCCTACACTTATGATCCCCAAGACAGATGAAACGACTATATACTAGTCTATAATAACAATGGTTATATTTATTGTCTATATACTGTTATTTCAACCCAACTTGTTTGTGGAAATTAGAAAAGTTAATTTAAATTGAAAAAAACTCAGTAGAAATTTCTTTCCTCTTAAAATTCCTCTAAGTGAGGTTGGAACTGCTAACAGGATATGTCAAATCAAATTACCACTATATACAAAAGCAGTTGTGACTAACCAACTAATTGCTCGGGCAAGTTAGTGAACACTAAATTAACAAAGGATCCATTTAACTTGACTAAGTTTTTCTCTAAGCATAAAAATTTTAGGAGGATATTGACATGAGTAATAGAGCCAACACATGCCCCTGCTGTGGCGGGTCCGTTTTGCGGCATATTCGTCACAGCGAACTGTACTGGTTTTGCCCATCCTGTCGTCAAGAAGTACCGCTACTAACCATAAGTCGCATATCAGGTCAATTGGAAAATGCCCACACTACCTCTATCAAATCCTCCACTGTTACATCGTTGGAGTAATAGCTGGCTAAGGCTATATTCTTGTTGCCAAAAAGGCAAATCGGGATACAGAAGGTATCATATAATGAGGAAATGGATCTAAATTTTTACAAAACTTAACACTATCTGATCACATGCTGATTAACTCTTCTGGCCTTTCCAAGCTTAAAGAATCAATTAATAATTCAATCACCGAGAAGATTTTTTTAGGACATAAACCCGGGCCAGAACTAATTGCTATTCTAGCAGTCTATCTTGTCCAGGGCGCCTTGGGATTGTCTCGTCTTTCAGTGAGTTTTTTCCTCAAGGATGAATTACAGCTAAGTCCGGTAGAAGTTTCAGCCATTCTAGGTATAGTTACTCTACCTTGGATGATTAAACCATTATTTGGCTTTGTTTCTGATACTTTTCCCATATTTGGCTACCGTCGTCGTCCCTATCTAGTCCTATCTGGGATTCTAGGTGCTGCTAGTTGGTTAGCCTTAGCAACATTAGTAGATAGCAGCTGGAAAGCAACAATAACAGTCACCTTATCTTCTTTAGCTATTGCTGTCAGCGATGTGATAGTTGATTCCTTGGTTGTTGAACGTGCCAGGTTAGAATCTCATTCCAAAGCTGGTTCGCTACAATCCTTATGTTGGGGAGCCACTGCCTTGGGCAGTTTTTTAACAGCCTATTTCAGCGGACTAGTATTAGAGTATTTTACTACAAAGACAGTGTTTTTAATTACTGCGTTATTCCCCTTGCTTATCTCCCTAGTTGCCTGGTTCATTGCCGAAACATCAGTTTACCAAGAAGACTCACAGCAAGATAGGAGCAAGTCAGTGAGTATTAGAACTCAGACTCAGCAACTTTTACAAGCTTTTCGCACTAGGGCAGTTTTACTACCAACCCTATTTATTTTTATCTGGCAATGTACTCCCAGTGGAGAATCAGCTTATTTCTACTTCTTTACCAACGAGCTGCATTTCCAACCCGAGTTTTTAGGTAGGATACATTTGTTTACTAGTTTAGCTTCTTTAGTTGGTATTTGGATTTTCCAGCGATTTCTTAAAAACGTTCCATTTCAAAATATTTTTACCTGGAGCATTCTTATATCTGTATTATTAAGAATGACTATGTTAATTTTAATTACACATACCAATAGAGCTTTAGGGATAAATGATAGATGGTTTAGTTTGGGAGACAGCTTAATTATTGCAGCCATGGGGCAAATTGCATTTATGCCTACCATGATATTAGCAGCTAGAATTTGTCCCCTGGGAATAGAAGCAACACTATTTGCAGTATTGATGTCAGTATTTAACCTAGGTGGATTGGTTTCCAGAGAATCCGGAGCTTTAATTATGTACTGGTTAGGAATAACAGAGAGCAATTTTGACAGTTTGTGGTTGCTACTAGTAATAACTAACTTGATTGCCTTACTACCAATGTTATTTGTCAAACTTTTGCCCGGTAAGGAGGAAATGGAATATGGAGTTGCCAAATAGGTTTCCCCCAAATTAGTCCTACCAGTGTTACAATAGTAGATGAAACTTAATATCAATTGATAAAAACATGCAATCTATAGATCTACGTAATCAGCAAAATTTAGAAAAATCCTATACTCGTGAAGATTGGCAACAGGGATATGAGTCCCTGAAAGAAGAGTATGACTATTGGATTGACGAGGTAGAAGGTGAAATACCCAAGGAGCTGGAAGGGACAGTTTTTAAAAATGGTCCTGGGTTATTAGATATCAACGGACAAAGAATACATCATCCCTTTGATGGTGATGGAATGATTAGTCAAATTATATTTAGTGAAGGTCGAGCCCACTTCCGAAATCGATTTGTACAGACTGAGGGTTATTTAGCGGAAAAGAAAGCGGGTAGAATTCTTTATCGCGGAGTATTTGGGACTCAAAAACCTGGTGGTTGGTTAGCTAATATACTGGACTTTAAAACCAAGAATATTGCTAATACAAATGTTATTTACTGGGGTAAAAAACTACTGGCATTGTGGGAAGCAGCAGAACCTTATTCATTAAATCCTTATACCTTAGAAACCCTGGGCAAAGAATATTTTAATCATGGTTTATCATCAGGAGAAGCTTTCAGTGCCCATCCCCGGGTAGATCCCCAGGGCAAACTAGTTAACTTTGCCATTGAACCAGGAATAAAAACAAAGATTACAATTTTTGAACTCAATCAAGATGCTGAAGTGGTAAGTAAGCAAAATCATAAAATTGATGGTTTTTGCTTTATTCATGATTTTGTTATCACCGAAAATTATTGTATTTTCTTCCAAAACCCCCTCAGTTTTAACCCCATTCCTTTTGCCTTAGGAAAAGTTGGTGCAGCACAATGTATTAAACCAGAAAAAAATCTCCCTACCAAAATTATTCTCATTCCCCGTCAGCATAGTCCCATGGTATGTTCGGGAGTAAAAGTTTTAGAAACCACAGCTGGGTTTATTTTTCACCATGCTAATGGTTTTGAAATAGACAATAAAGTTATTGTTGATTCTATCTGTTATGATTCCTTAGCCTTAACAGACATTGAAACCAATCAAGATTATCGACAAACAAACTTTGATGCGATCGCCCCTGGAAAGTTATGGAGATTTGAGCTAGATTTATTGTCAGAAACAGTGACAGCCAAATTAATAAATGACCGCGCCTGTGAATTTCCTGCTATTCATCCGGATCACGTAAGCAGACCCTACCGTTATTTATACATGAGCGCTGCTCATAATCCCCGGGGAAATGCTCCTTTACAAGCCATTTTAAAAATAGATTTAGAGTTGGGGAAACAAGAGATTTGGAGTGCTGCACCCAGGGGTTTTATGGGTGAGCCAATCTTTATTCCCCATCCCCATGGTCAACAAGAAGATGCAGGATGGATTGTAGGCTTGGTTTATAATGCAGAACATCACCGTTCATATATGGTAATTTTAGATGCTAGTGACCTAAAAAAGGGAACAATAGCTAAATTACATTTAAAGCATCATATTCCCCATGCACTACATGGTAGTTTCACAAGGGATGTGTTAGTGAACCGATAATCATCCTATCTAACACCTGAGTATAAACTGTGTTTAGTTGACTGGCCACACCCTCCCAACTAAACTTTTCTACAACTCTCTTACTACCAGCTAAACCTAATTTATCTCGCCATTGAGGATTACCAATAATCCTATCAATAGCATAGCTAAAAGCTGTTACGTCTTGAACGGGAGCCAGTAAACCTGTGTTCTCACTTACTACGGTAAATTGCAGCCCTCCCACGTCACTAGCTATCACTGGTGTACCACATGCCATGGATTCCAAGGCTACTAGACCAAAGGGTTCATAATGACTCGGTATGACACAAACATCAGCTGCAGAATAGTAGTAAGGTAGTATGTCCCTTTTTAACAAACCGGGAAAAAGTGTATATTCCACCATTCCTAGTTCCCGGACAATTCCCTCAATGCGATCGCGTTCCTTCCCGTCGCTATTACCTGGTGTACTCCCACCACCAATAATCAGTTTCAGGTTTTGGTCTCCAAAAAACCTTGACTCTCGCACTGCGCGAACCAGAGTTTCTATTCCTTTACGAGGGTCAAATCTCCCCACATAGAGCACAACCTTGGCCTTCTTGTCAATGCCTAATGTATCTCTAGCCACCCCTCTATCCACACAATTAAACCGGCGAACATTTGTACCACAGGGAATAACTGTAATGTTACCTTTCCTACTGATCAAAGTTCTCATTTGTTCTTCTTCTTGGGGACTCGTGGCTATAATCACTTCCGCTTTTTCCAACACCTCTTTTTCCACTGCCAACCTTTGATTGGCAATGGGTGGAATGTTTTCTATAGTGTTATATTTGACTACTCCTAGGGAATGATATGTGTGAATCTGTTTAGTTCCTTGAATCTGTCTCAATTGGAGTCCCACCCAGCTGGATAGCCAGTAGTTGGTGTGAACTAGTTCATATTTAAAACCGCTTTCTTTCTGAAATTTTAATAGCTGTTCTACAAATTCTCGTAAATATTGAAAACCATGGTCTCTGGAAACAAATTCCACTGGTCCTGCTGTCAATCTAATTGTTCGACAATGGGAATTATGTTGTACAATATTCTCCTGGTCAGGACTGACTTTACGACTGAACATGTCAACTTGCCATCCTAGCTGGGATAGTGCTTCACCTACCTGGCGAACATAAACATTTTGTCCCCCGGCCTCTTCTTTGCCAATTTCTATCGCCGGATCACCATGGACGGAAATCAGGGCAATCCTTTTATTAGTTGTAGAGTTCATAGATACTTGGTGTATGTTATCACAGGGTAGTATGGTATGCCATCCAGGCTGACCTGAATTTTAAAACTTGGTCTTCTTTGTTGATTTTAATACAAAAATCACATTCTGACCGGTTATTATCTTTCTATGATGATTGATCTTATATATCATCAGCAGTTTTTTTACTTATGGTAAAAACCTCCTGTGACTTCGATTAAATCATTTATTCGGCTTATGTTACAACTCCCTTTTGGTTAAGCAAAAGTTAAGTTGAGGTTAAACAGTAAAACCTAAACAGTTTTATTTTTTGGTTTGGCAATTTTTAGTTTTTTAAAAATGAATCTAACTTCCGATCCTATAAAAAAAAATAGCAAAATTCTGTTACATACAATACTAATTTAGTAAATCTTACCAGCAAGTAATCCGGATTCCGCGTAATTTCGGTTTTTTGAATAATTTTGATGATAATTTCGATACAAAGTAGTCTAAATCTTAGGTGGCGATTATGATTATGAATAGCTGGACAAACCAAAAACTTATCCCTAGCTACTGTACAATACAAGAAAATATTTAAATTATCAAAGCTGATTCCGATGACCAACTCAGAAGTTAACACAAAATCCAGTGATAAGAGCTTAGAAGCAATGCGGCACTTTTCAGAACAGTACGCCAAACGGACTGGAACATACTTTTGTTCAGAACCATCCGTGACAGCAGTGGTCATTGAAGGTTTAGCCAAGCACAAAGATGATTTAGGTGCACCATTGTGTCCCTGTCGTCATTATGAAGACAAAGAAGCGGAAGTTAGCGCCGCCTATTGGAATTGTCCTTGTGTACCAATGCGGGAGCGCAAAGAATGCCACTGTATGCTTTTCCTTACTTCTGACAACGAATTTGCCGGGAAAAACTTACAAGAAATTTCCATGGCAACCATTAAAGAAGTACGAGACAGTATGGGATAGTTTCCGATGAATGGAAATCAACCAGAAGAATTTTGGTTAGGTGTAGAACAGTTCAATGCTGGACAGTTCTACGCTTGTCATGATACCCTAGAAGCACTGTGGATAGAAGCAACAGAACCAGAAAAAACCCTCTATCAGGGAATTTTGCAAATTGCCGTGGCCTTATATCATCTGGAAAATAGCAACTTGCGAGGAGCAATGATCCTATTGGGTGAGGGTACGAATCGTTTGCGTCGTTTGGCTGATGATAACAATTATGGGATTAATTTGTGGCAACTTTTAATTGATAGTGTGAACTTTTTAAAAGTCATTCAGCAGGAAAAACCAGAAGAGGTTTCAACCATGACCTTGCCTAAGATTGTCAGGTCAAATCCCCTAGGCACCGATTTCAAAGTTAGCAAAACTCCATAGTTGAGAAACTTTAATCAGCGGAAAACGTCGAATGTTTCGTTGCACTTACAATCAACTTTTATCATGTCCACCTATGCTCAAATCACAAATGCACCGTCTGGGACTGGCTATAATGCTCCCTGTAACTATCATTACGGTTACCCTAACTGGTAAGCTATCCACTGCCCAATCTTCCGGGGGAAATCGCCCATTGACCATCCGTGCTGACATTCAAGAGTATGATGCTAAAACTCAGGTGATTACTGCCCGTGGTAATGTGCAGATGCTCTATCCTGCTCGTCAAATTCAAGCAACTGCTGCCCAAGCCCAATATTTTAGTAAGGAACGCCGGATAGACTTTAGCGGTAATGTATATATTTTACAGCAAGGTAATAATAGTATAAGAGCTGAAAAGGTTACCTATCTCATTGATGAGGGACGATTTATCGCCCTACCCCAATCTAACCGTCAGGTGGAATCAATTTATATGATAGAGGATGATGATTTGAGTCAACCAACTAGTAGACCAACAACCAAACCAACTCCTAAGCAAGGTTCTAAAACTCGGTCTCCCCTCTAATTACTATTAATCATTGCAAGAGCAGCGATAGTGAAAATCTTTCTGGAAAATATTCACAAGTCTTACAGTAAAAGAGTTATTGTCAATCGTGTTAGTCTTTCTGTATCTCAAGGTGAAATAGTTGGTTTGTTAGGACCCAATGGTGCTGGTAAAACCACAACATTTTACATTGCTACGGGTTTAGAAAAACCAGATCAGGGCAAGGTATGGTTAGATGAACTAGATATTACTTCCATGGCCATGCACAAAAGAGCTAGATTGGGTCTTGGCTATCTTGCACAGGAAGCGAGCATTTTTCGTCAACTATCTGTCAAAGAAAATATACTTTTAGTTCTAGAGCAAACTAATGTGCCAAGGCGAGAATGGTCTAGTAGACTACGAGAACTATTAACAGAATTTCGCCTGCAAAAAGTTGTTAATAGTAAGGGTATTCAACTTTCTGGGGGTGAAAGACGACGTACAGAGTTAGCTAGAGCTTTAGCAGCGGGTAGGGAGGGTCCGAAATTTCTGTTTTTGGACGAACCCTTTGCTGGGGTTGACCCCATCGCAGTGGCAGAAATTCAGCAAATTGTTGCCCGATTGAGAGAGCGTGGTATGGGTATTTTAATCACTGACCACAATGTTAGAGAAACCCTGGCCATTACTGACAGAGCTTATATCATGCGGGAAGGACAAATCTTAGCCTTTGGCATTGCTGATGAACTATACAATAATCCTCTTGTGCGTCAATACTATTTAGGAAATCACTTTCTCCTTTAGAAACAATTAAGTAGGGAGGCACAATTATTTGTAGGTTGAGTTTAATACGAAACCCAACAAATATGATAATAATTTATTGACTTTTCATATCTGCGCCCAATTTTGTCGGTTAGGTTGAGGAACGAACCATCATATGCAGACCAAACCATTTTACACGATTAACTCCCTGATGCCATTTTCTATTATGGATCGCTACTTGGCGATGCAGCTACTACCCATCTTTCTATTTGGTGTTGGTGCTTTTACTTCCGTAGTCTTAGCCATTGACAGTTTATTTGAGTTGTTGCGCAAAGTAGTAGAATCCGGACTACCAATTAACATTGCATTAAAAGTGTTTGTGCTGAAATTGCCCTACGTCATGGTTTATTCCTTTCCCATGTCTACTTTACTAGCAACTTTAATGACTTATAGCAAGTTATCCAGTGACAGTGAACTGATAGCTTTAAGAGGATGTGGTGTGAGCGTGTATCGAATAGTCCTAACAGCAGTTTTGCTGAGTGGTTTAGTTACTGGAATGACCTATATATTTAATGAATATATTTCCCCCGCAGCCAATTATGAAGCTAGTGTTACTCTAGAAAGGGCCTTAAAATCAGATCAACCATCATTTAAACAACAGAATATTTATTATCCAGAATATCGAGAAGAAAAAACAAAAGATGGCGGTAGTAGTAGACTATTGGCGCGCTTATTTTATGCTGATGAATTTGATGGCAAAAAAATGAAAGGACTGACAATTATTGATCGTTCTCAAGCGGGAGTAAATCAAATTGTTGTATCTGAATCTGCCCAATGGAATGCATATAAACAAGTTTGGGACTTTTATAATGGCACTATTTATTTAGTTGCTCCTGATCGTTCTTATCGAAATATTTTGCGTTTTGAACATCAGCAATTACAATTGCCTAGCACACCCTTAATTGTGGCTAAAAATAGTCGAGACTATGAAGAAATGAACATTGCCCAATCATTACAACAACTAGAAATAGAAAAGTTAGCAGGTAATCCCCAAAGAATTAAAAAATTGGAGGTCAGAATCCAACAAAAAATAGCCTTCCCCTTCATTTGTATAATTTTTGGTTTAGTTGGTTCAGCTATGGGAACCATCCCCCAACGCACTGGTAGAGGAAGGAGTTTTGGTGTCAGCATTATAGTCATTTTTATTTATTATTTATTACTATCTGTTTGTGGAGCTTTAGCACAAGCAGAAATTTTGTCTCCCTTTGTAGGTGCATGGTTACCCAATCTGTGTGGGTTAGGGATGGGAATTTTAATTCTTATGCAATTTTCCCAAAAGTAGATGGGGATGTTTAACGATTGGGGTTTGAGCAAACAACCCGGAAACCCAAATTGTTCTTGTCAGAGAGATGACGATTACGGGAACCAGAACGACAGTGTTTAGCAGAATCACACCAAGAACCACCACGTAACAGATGGCCGCGAAAAACACCAAAAATTCCCTTCTCAACCCATGGACTACCATCCTTTGGTATATCTTGGTAGTGATCACGCCAATGATCTAAACACCATTCCCAAACGTTCCCGTGCATATCGTATAATCCAAATGGGTTGGGAGGGAAACTTCCCACCTCCGTAGTTTGTTTGCGATATTGTCCTTGAGGTGCTAAACTATCCCCATGGTCTCCATGATAGTTGACCAGATCTGTTGTAATGGTGTCACCAAAATGAAATTCTGTGCTGGTTCCCCCCCTACAAGCATATTCCCACTGTGCTTCACTAGGTAAGGTGTATATCCTTCCAGTAATCTGACTGAGTTCTTCGCAGAAATCAAGTGCTTGACTCCACTTTACCCTTTCTACTGGGCGTTTGTCACCCTTGAAATAAGAAGGGTTATCTCCCGTAACAGCTTGATATTGTTCCTGTGTTATCTCGTATTTTCCCATGAAAAAACTGGGTATTGTGACTAAATGTTCAGCAATCCCCTCCGCATTTCCCCGATTTTCAGCTGACTTGATGGTAAATGTCCCTCCTGGAATTTCTACCATTTCTAAGGTGATATCATCACCTAAATCCTCCACAAAGTATATCGCACTAGCGTCACGTTTGATTATCTCTCCGGAATTTTTCTTACTAACTACTTCAAAGCTTAGGATCTTTAAGTTAAGGTAATTACGGAGTTTAATGGTCAGTGTTAATCCTCCCTTCTCCCAAAACTTGAGGTTTTCCTTTAGGTCTAAACTACCAAGACTTAAAGCTCGGTTAAAATCCTCTATTGCTCCCTGTCTGTCTCCCAATTCGTAGCGAATGTTCCCTCGTATGTTATACGCTTCAACATAATTGGAGTTAATCTTCAAAGCTTGATTAAAATCCTCTATTGCTCCCTGTCTATCCCCTAATTTATAGCAAACAATTGCTCGATTGTTGTATGCTTCTGCATAATAAGGATTTATTTGGAGAGCTTGACTAAAATCATCTTTAGCCCATTCCCTATCTCCCAAATCTGTGTATGCAACTCCCCGATTGTTGTATGCTTGAGCGTAATTGGGATTAATGTTTAAAGCCTGATTAAAATCTTCTATGGCTTTTTGTCTATTTCCCAATTCATAGCGTGCATATCCTCTATTAATATATGATTCTGTATAATTAGAGGCAATTATAGTAGCTTGAGTAAAATCTTCTATAGCCAATTGCCTCTCGCCCAAACAAATACGCACAATTCCCCTATTGTTATAGGCTTGGGCATAGTTGGAGTTAATATTAAGAGCGTGATTGAAATCCTCTATTGCTCCCCGATTATCCCTCAACTCATAGCGAACAATTCCCCTATTGTTATAAGCTTGGGCATAGTTGGAATTAATATTAAGAGCATGATTGAAATCCCCTATTGCTCCCTGGTGATCTCCCAGCTCATAGCGAACAATTCCCCGATTGTTATAAGCATCAGCATAACTAGGGTCAATATCCAGACCATGATTGAAATCATTTATCGCCCCTTGGCTATCTCCTAACTTATAAAGAGCAGTTCCTCTACCAATATAGGCATCAGCACAATTAGACTTAATTTCTAGAGCTTGAGTGTAATCATCTATTGCTCTCTGGTAGTTTGCTAAATCATAGTAAGCAATCCCCCGATTATAGTAGGCATCAGCATAATCAGGACTAATATTAATGGCTTCCGTATAATCATCTATTGCCGTTTGATAGTCTGCCATATGACTACGAACAATTCCTCGATTGTTATATACGTAAGCATAATCAGGATTAAGATTCAGGGCCTGGGTATAATCATCTATTGCTCCCTGGTTGTCTCCCAACTCACTTCGGGTCAGTCCCCGTGCAATGTAGGTTTCAGTATCATCAGGGTTAATATTGAGTGCTTGAGTATAATCATTTATCGCCCCTTGTTTATCTCCCAGTTCGCTACGAAGCATTCCCCAAGCGTAGTAGGCTTGAGCATAATTAGGATTAATATTAATAGCTTGAGTATAATCATCTACCGCTCCTTGTTTATCTCCTAAGCTAGTGCGAGCAATTCCTCGGTTGTAGTAGGCTTGAGCATAGTTAGGATTAAGACTCAAGCTCTGGGTATAATCATCTATTGCTCCTTGTTTATCTCCTAGGTTAAAACGAGCAATTCCCCGACCGTAGTAGGCTTGAGCATAATTAGGATTAATATTAATGGCTTGGGTATAATCATCTATTGCTCCCTGGTTGTCTTCTAAATTAATGCGGGTAGCTCCCCAATTATAATAGGCTTCAGTATAGTTATAATCAACTCTGAGAGCTTGAATGTAATCATCTATTGCTCCTTGATAATCTCCCAAGTAAGTACGAATAGCTCCCCGATTATTATATGCTTCGGCATAATTAGGATTAATTCTGATAGCTTGGGTGTAATCATTCATGGCCGCCTTGTTAGAACCCAGGTCACTACGAATTATGCCCCGGTTGTAATAGGCACTAGCAAACTTAGGATTAAGATTCAAGCTCCGGGTATAGTCGTCTATTGCTCCCTGCTTATCTCCTAATTGACTGCGAGCAACACCTCGATTATGGTACGCTTGGGCATAATTAGGATTAATTCTAATTGCCTGGCTAAAATCATTGATAGCTTCTTGATGGTTTCCTAGGTCACAGTAAACAAGTCCTCTAGCAGCATAACCATCAGCAAAGTGGGAATTAATCCTGATAACCTGATTAAAATCATCTATTGCTCCCTGCTTATCCCCTAAATCATATCGAGCAAGTCCCCGTCTAGTATAAGCATCAAAAAAAGCAGAATTAAGGTGAAGAGCTTGGTTGAAATCATCTATTGCTTTTTCAAGATACCCCATATCACTATGAGTGACTCCGCGACTATAAGCAGCTAAAGCCAGATTAGGGTTAATATCAAGAGCTTGGTTAAAATCCTCTATTGCTCCTTGCCCATCCCCCAAATTGCTGCGGGCAATTCCCCGCTCCATATATGCCTGAGCTAGGTTAGAATTAATACTTATGGACTGGGTAAAATCATTTATTGCCCCCCGATGGTCTCCTAAGTCGCTGCGGGCAATTCCTCGACAAAGGTAGGTATGGGCATCCTCTTCCAGGTCAATTTCTAAAACCGCCTGATTGCCTAGGGAAATAATAGTGTCAGTCTGTCTTGGTGATAGGGTACTACAGACAGCCTGCATTTGCGCTAAATGAACTGAAAATTTAGGTAATGCCTGTTCAAATTCAGTTTCTATATGTTGCAATATTTCTAACTCTGCCCCATAATCAACTGAACTAGAAGGAGATATAAAAGGATTGGGGGTAAAAGTAGTGTTTCCACCAAATGTGCGATGAAACCAGATAGCTAACTCCCTAGCTATCTTTAATATAGTCAAAGCCTGACTAGAATCACTAGTATACTCATAGGCTGCTCTATCACTAACAACCCTAACTTGATGGAATAGAAGGGCTACCTTTTGTGGTAGAATTCCCTTTAGCTCTAATTGGTTCAATAGGTCTGCTTGGTTTTCAACAGTGGAATGGAAATTTCCCGTTCTAGCAGCAATTAATTGAGCCAAGAGTTGGCCAAAGTAGCACAATTTAACCAGACAAGTTTTGGGTTGATTCCACACATAGCCCTCAGCCAAAATACCAAGACGTACTAACTGTTGTAAATCCTGCGGTTGTAAAAACTGGAAGTTGACTGATTCTTTTGTCATAACTCAATTTGACCAGCGTGACACAAAATTAATGGTAGTGTGGGACAGACTCCAATATTACTACACACTACTCATGAGTGTCAATCTCAATCAAGACCACGCTGGTACGAAAAATTACCTAAAACTTTTCTAGGAGGTGGACATCATGGCTGCTAAGAGTTTTCCTATAAGTAGCCTCTCTATAAAAGGATACAAGTCTATCAAAAACCTTCAAGACTTCCCCATGCGATCGCTCAATATTCTTATCGGTGCTAATGGCGCAGGAAAGAGTAATTTTGTCACATTTTTCGCAATGCTCAGTGAACTGGTAGAGCAGCGATTACAAGTTTGGGTACAAAAGCAGGGCGGTGCGGAGCGAGTTCTGAGCTTTGGAATCAGAGAGACTCCTGAGTTGTATTCTAGAATTTATTTTGCGCGGAATCAATATAGCTTTACTCTAGGACCGACAGCATCTTCTGGTTTTGTTTTCTTGGAGGAGGAAGAGTATTTCGATGGCCCACGCTTCGGTCCAAAAAAGAAAACTAAATCAGGTCAAACAGAGTCATGTTTGAGAGATTGGAAAGCAGCTGCAAAGCAAGACAGTATGGAGGATTACATTTATTCCTCAATGTCAAGCTGGAAGGTCTTTCACTTTCACGATACTAGTGACATGGCTGGCGTAAAACGCCCTTGTTCAGTTCACGACAATAAGCATCTCAGACCCGAAGCGTCTAACCTTGCTGCTTACCTATACCTTCTGCAACAAAAGGAGACAGCCATATATAATCAGATTCGTAAGACCGTGGCGTTGGCGATCCCATTCTTTGATGATTTTGTTCTTGAACCTACCACTCTACCAACAGAAGAACAGCAAATTCGGTTGCTATGGAAACAGAAAGACAGCGATTATGCTTTTTGGCCCAGTCAGCTTTCTGATGGTTCACTCCGATTCATCTGTTTAGTTACGGTTCTTATGCAACCCAATCCTCCTTCCACTATCATCATCGACGAACCAGAGTTAGGACTACATCCCCATGCCATTGTTTTGCTTGGTTCTCTCATTCGAGCAAACTCCAACCGAACCCAGGTTATCGTTTCCACTCAATCTGTCCCATTACTTAACGAGTTTAGCATAGACGACTTGATTGTAGTTGAACGGGAGGAAGGAGCTTCCGTGTTCAAACGCTACAATGGCGAGGATTTCTCCTCTTGGCTAGAAAATTATAGCATTGGTGAACTGTGGGAGAAGAATATTCTTGGAGGGAGGCCTAGAATCGGGAGCTAGCACAGGTGATTGAGAGTCAGCTTGGTCATTCTATTAGCAAACGTTTTATTCCCTACGTTCAAATGCACGAGTTTGAGGCGCTACTATTTAGCGATCCGATAATCTTTGCCAAGAGTATAGACAAACCTGCGATCGCATCGGAGTTATTAACCATTAGGAATAGTTTTGCTTCGCCAGAGGAGATAAATGATGGGCCGATGACAGCACCGAGCAAACGAATATTGACCCTCATTGCTGAGTATCAAAAGCCAACAATGGGCGTAATTGGCGCTCTTGAGATTAATCTCCCCGTTCTGCGACATGAGTGTCAGCTTTTTAATAAATGGCTTTGCTGTCTGGAACATTTATCTTCTTAGATTTTCAGATGTTACCCTGGGATAAGAAACTTCGCTGCTGTCTGTACATCTTTATCACCCCTACCAGAACAATTAATCACAATTCGTGGACTACCTACTAACTGGGGACATAAAGTTTCTAAATAAGCGATCGCATGGGATGTTTCCAAAGCTGGTATAATCCCCTCCAATTGGGAAAGTCTTTGAAAAGCCTCTAAAGCTTCCCTATCTGTTACACTATAATATTCAGCTCTACCGGTATCCTTCATATAACTGTGTTCTGGTCCAACACCAGGATAATCAAGTCCTGCACTAATAGAGTGTGGCTCAATAACCTGCCCCTCCCCGTCTTGTAGCAAATAACTCATAGCACCATGCAATACACCCACTTGTCCTTTGGTCAAAGTAGCAGCATGTTTACCAGTATCCACCCCTTCACCAGCTGCTTCCACACCAATTAATCGTACAGAAGGTTCTTTAACAAACTCATGGAAAAGTCCCATAGCATTAGAACCCCCTCCCACACAAGCCAAAAGAATATCTGGTAAACCGCCCCATTTTTCCATAGCTTGCTCCCGGGTTTCCCGACCAATCACAGCATGAAAGTCTCGCACCATCATGGGGTAAGGATGGGGACCAGCAACTGATCCTAGAATATAGTGAGTTGTTTCCACATTAGTCACCCAATCCCGAATGGCTTCAGATGTGGCATCTTTAAGAGTACCTGTTCCCGCAGCTACCCCCCTCACTTCCGCACCCATTAATCGCATTCTAAATACATTTAAAGATTGGCGTTCCATGTCATGAACGCCCATATAAATAACACATTTTAAACCAAACCGGGCGCATACCGTTGCTGTAGCTACCCCATGCTGTCCTGCTCCGGTTTCAGCAATAATTCGCTCTTTACCCATGCGTTTGGCTAAAAGTACCTGACCAAGAGCATTATTAATTTTATGAGCACCTGTATGATTTAAATCCTCACGCTTTAAATAAATTTGCGCCCCAGTACCATCAGGAAGAGCATAATGAGCAGTAAGTCTTTGGGCAAAGTATAAAGGTGTGGAGCGTCCTACATAGTCTTTTAGTAAAGCCTGTAATTCCGTTTGAAAATCCGACTCCTGACGATAACGCTGATAAGCCGCTTCCAATTCAAACAAAGCTGGCATTAAAGTTTCTGGAACATATTTGCCCCCAAAGCGACCAAAACGTCCCAGACTATCGGGGACAGAACTAGCTTGGGACAGGTTAGGAGAAAGGGGAGTAGTAATCACAGATTCATTAAAAAGAGACAACAGGGTTAATTTTAAGAGTTAATTCTAATTCTATATTCTATCTGCAATTATCTTGCAGATAGATATTAATCTGGACAAGAGCATCAAAAATGCTACTTAATAAGCATCTTGCAACTCGTAGAAATCCGGCGAAATGTAGTCCTTACGCAAAGGCCAACCCACCCAATCTTCAGGCATCAGGATTCGTTTCAAATTGGGATGACCCTCATAAATAATACCAAACATGTCATAGGATTCCCGTTCTTGCCAGTCAGCAGTCCGCCAAATCCAGTACACAGATGGTACAACGGGATTCTCTCTGGGTAAGAATACCTTAAGTCTTACCTCAGCTGGTTTATCAGCATCACTACTGACCTTAATCAAATGGTAAACACTAACCAAATCCTGCCCAGGACCTAAATCAATACCTCCTTGAAACTGGAGATAATTAAACCCATAAGCATATAAAGCCGTTGCAGTGGGTAGTAAAAAATCCGGTGCCACCTTAATAATTTCTACCCCATTGACATCAGGACTTAAAGACTCATGGTCAAAGCCATTTTCCGTTAACCAGGTAGAAACCTGACCTGCAGGAACCAGTTTAGATTCCGCTTGAGACTCCACATCAGCCACGCTTTTGTTCCTCCTTTGTCCTAGATGTCAACAGTGCGGGTGGTACAGGCATACCAATTGCCTGAGTTAATTCCTTGGGTGGATTATAGCGAGTTTCTGATTGTAAATACCTACCAGTTAAAATCTCTGGAACTGGTTTCATACTGTGGGTAGTACTGTAATAGCGATGGGTTTGCTTAATTTGATCCCGTTCCTGGATAGAATCATTAGCAATTTTTTTGCGCAACTTAATAATTGCATCAATAATTGCTTCCGGACGAGGAGGACAACCGGGTAAATACACATCTACAGGAATTAACTTATCTACCCCGCGCACCGCACTAGGAGAGTCCACGCTAAACATCCCACCAGTAATAGTACAAGCTCCCATGGCGATCACATACTTAGGTTCAGGCATTTGTTCATAAAGACGTACCAATTGAGGACCCATCTTCATGGTAATTGTGCCAGCAGTAATCAATAAATCAGCTTGACGGGGGCTAGAACGGGGAATTAACCCAAAACGGTCGAAGTCGAAACGAGAGCCAATTAAAGCGGCAAATTCAATGAAACAGCAAGCTGTACCAAATAACAAAGGCCACAAACTAGAAAGCCTAGCCCAGTTATAGAGGTCATCTACCGTGGTTAAAATGACGTTTTCTGACAGTTCCTGAGTAACTGTGGTGGGCCGCTCAATAGGATTAATAATTCTTTCTTTGTCTTGGGTGGTTAAATTAGAACCTACGACCATTCTAATGCTCCTTTACGCCATGCGTAAACTAGTGCGACTACAAGAATCGCAATAAAAATCAATGCCTCTATAAATGCCAATAGCCCTAAACGGTGGAAAGCCACTGCCCAAGGGTAAAGAAAAACCGTCTCCACGTCAAAGACAACAAAGACTAGAGCAAACATATAGTAGCGAATGTTAAATTGAATCCAGGCACCACCAAAAGGTTCCATACCGGACTCATAAGTAGTGCGTCGTTCAGGACTGTAGCTACTAGGTCTCAGGATTTTAGATGCTGACAGCGCCAGGGCTGGAACTAGGCTACAAAGGATTAAGAAGCCTAGAAGATATTCGTAACCGCTAAGGACAAACACAATGGATATCTACCAAACTATGAGGAAAATAAGGCTGTGAGCTTCTTTTACATTATATCTTTTCGGCCTGTCTGAAATCTAGGAAACAGACAGACTAAACTATTGGATTAGGTTTTGACAATTATCGAAAAGTTTTACAAATATAATGTCATAATTTTTAACGTATATTTAAGATTTCCTCTCTAGGAGAATCCGACCATGAGTGAACAAGCTCAAGAAGCTCTGGAGACTCAGGCGCCAGACCGTTATGAGTGTCGCGCCTGCGGTTATGTTTATGAACCAGAGAAGGGAGATGATAAATATAATATCCCAGCGGGCACAGCTTTTGCCGACTTACCGACAAATTGGAAATGTCCAGTATGTAGTGCTAAGAAAGTGGCTTTTGCCAATATTGGTCCTACGGGCACGGCTTCTGGTTTCAAAGAGAACTTAGGTTACGGATTTGGTGTTAATCAACTCACACCAACGCAAAAAAACATCTTGATTTTTGGTGCCTTAGCCTTGGGATTCTTGTTTTTTATTAGTCTCTACGGCTTACAATAACAGCCCTCTAGGGCTAAAACCTGTAAAAATTCAACTCTTGATAAAGACTAAAACATACTGATGAGTTCAATAACAAAAAAGTGGCAAGGATTATTTGCCGTGTTACTAGTGGTGCTGACCTGTATTGCTTGTAGTAAGGTTCCATCTACCAGTTTTAACCCTTGGGAAATAATTAGTGTACCAACAGAGGAAAAACTGTTTGATATTGCCTTTACAGATGAGCCCAATCATGGTTATTTAGTAGGTAGCAATGCTACCTTATTAGAAACTAAAGATGGTGGAAAGACTTGGCAGCGTTTAGAATTAGCAGTGGAAGAGCCAAGGTCTCGTTTTGACTCTATTAGTTTCGCTGGTCAAGAAGGTTGGATTGTAGGCGAACCCTCCGTACTACTACATACCACCGATGGTGGTAAATCTTGGTCTAGCTTACCCCTGAGTCAGAAATTACCCGGTAGCCCTATTTTAGTAAAAGCTCTGGGTGAAAATGCAGCAGAAATGGCCACGGATGTGGGAGCAATATATGGGACTACAGATGGTGGTTTAAACTGGAAGGCTCAAGTAGAAACTGCTGTAGGTGTGGTGCGCAATTTAGAGCGTTCTAGTGACGGTAAATATATCGCCGTTTCTGCTAAGGGTAGTTTTTATTCTGTTTGGGAACCGGGGATGACCGCTTGGGAACCTCATAATCGCAATAGTTCCCGACGTTTGGAAAATATGGGTTTTGCTGATAACGGTCAACTGTGGTTATTAGCAAGAGGTGGTCAAGTGCAATTTAGTGACCCAGCTAAATCGGATGAGTGGTTAGAAGCTAGATATCCAGAGTTGTCTACCAGTTGGGGGTTATTAGATTTAGCTTATCGCACACCCCAGGAAATCTGGATTGGTGGCGGTAGTGGTAATTTATTACGCAGCACAGATGGTGGTCAAACCTGGGAAAAAGACCGAGAGGTGGAAGAAGTTGCTGCTAACTTATATAAGGTTGTATTTTTCAACCCTGATCAAGGTTTTATTATTGCCGATCATGGTGTGTTGCTTAAATATAATCCCCACAAAGAAAATACCACCCCAGCTGATGTGATTTAGTTGATGGTTTAGTAGCCAGAACGTCATCAACTCTTTATATAGCGTTCTGGCACAAGCCATGATTCATAAAAATGAACCAAAACAAGGAAAGACAAAAAAGAAGACCAATTGCCATTGATTTATTTTCTGGAGCGGGTGGACTTTCTCTAGGAATAGAATCTGCTGGTTTTGAGGTAGTGATATCTATTGAAATTGATCCCGTTCACAGTGCCATTCACAACTATAATTTCCCCAACTGTGCAAATATTTGTCGAGACATATCAAATGTGTCTAGCGAAGAGTTATGGAATATTTTAAATGATAAGGATATAAATGAAGTTGATTTATTAGCTGGGGGACCGCCCTGTCAAGGATTTTCCCAAATGGGATATAGACACATAGAAGATCCCAGAAACAAATTAGTGTTTGAATATGTAAGAGTTGTCAGAGACATCAAACCAAGGTACTTTATTTTTGAAAATGTTCCTGGTATAGTGTCTGGCAAGCATAAGGGATTTATAGAGGATCTTTGTCATGAATTTATCCAGATAGGCTATAATACCATTGTTCCGGTTTTAATTTTGAATGCAGCGGACTTTGGTGTGGCACAAAACAGATCTCGTTTAATTTTGCTGGGTTGGCGCAAGGACATGCCAAAACCAGTATATCCCGGAGTTCTGTTTGAAAAACCCACAGCAAATAGTAAAAGTAGGGAGCTATCTTCTCTACCACCATGGTTAGGAGCATCAGATGTTTTGAGTGATTTAGAGGGTGTTTCAGTTTTTATTGGGAAAGATGAAGGGCTCAGTCCTGATAAATTGGAATATTGTGGACCCCGATCTAACTTTTCCTTTCATCCCAATGGTGTATTTGACCTATGTCACAGAAGAACCTTTACCCAAAAATTAATTTACGGTCATTTGTCCTCTACCCACACAGAACAATCAATCGTCAGATTTAAAAATGTTCCCCAAGGAGTAGTAGAACCAACAACTAGGCTCTTCAAATTACATCCTTATAGACCCTCTAACACCCTCAGAGCGGGTACAGATAGTAAACGAGGTGCACATACTGCGCCCCGACCCATACATTACTCTCATCCACGTTGTATTTCCATCCGTGAAGCTGCAAGATTACATTCCTTTCCAGACTGGTTTCAGTTTCATAGAACTATTTGGCATGGACATAGACAGATTGGCAATTCCGTACCTCCCCTATTAGCAAAGGAGATTGCCCAAAGCCTAATTGGGCTTTTAGGTTATGACCTGAGCAAGATTCCGGTGGACAATTTACCGCCATCAGATCCGGGACTTCTTTCTTTAACTATGCACCAGGCTTGTAATTTACTTGGCGTGTGTAAGGATGTTATAGGAAAGCGGAACCGTAACAAATTAAACACATAGTTCATTAACAATATTAATTAAACAATATATGTCCCATTCTATCCTTCAACAAAACCTAACACAAAAGAAAATTAGTCCAGTCAGCTTTTTTGCGGACATTCTCTTAGCAGGAATGGTATTGGGTCCATCCTTGGCTCCCTTCTTGGCCGCATCTAATGTGTTTGTACTACAAATTATCAGTAATATAATTTATTTCATAGGTGATCATGTTTGTCCTCAACCTGAAACCGGTTTAGAATTAGCGCCCCCTTACATTATGACAGTTTGTATGCGGTGTTATGGAACAGTTACGGGATTATTAATAACACGTGTTTTGTATGGTCTAACCCAGGGGAAAGGAGTTTTTTGGTTACACCAATATGGTTGGATGGGTGCATCCGTGGCTACGATTTTGATGACAGCTTATCCTTGGGAGTTAGCTGCTGAGGTTTTTGGTTTGTGGGAGTTTAATAATTATGTTGTTACTCCCTTTGGTTTAGTTACCGGTTTGGCTTGGGGGTTGTTTGCTATGCCACTTTTACATTCTAGTAAGAGAACTTTTCTAATAAATCAATGATGCTGTCTCCCCAATTTGTGCAGCGTTCAAATATTTCTCTGAATTTTTCTTTCAAGCAGTGCATCTTGGCTAGAGTGGGAGAAACTGACTGGACTGATTTTAGACGATTTATTTTTAAAAACACTGGCTTTTCACTCCACGGTAAATCATGTATCATTCGCCAGTGGTTTTGGTGTATACTATATATGATCATAGTTGATACAGGCTTTTGGTTAGCTCTTGCTAATAAACAAGATGCAGTTCATATAGCCGCCAAAAAAAGATTTCAAGATTTAGCTAATCAGCAATTTATTAAAACCTGGTGCGTCGTTACGGAGACTTGCTATTTATTACAAAAAAGAGTAGGAGTGCATGCTCCAAAAATCTTTATTAATAAAATTTCCACAGGAAAACTACAAATCTTTGATCTGAAACAAAATCATTGCCAGCGTATTGAAGAACTGATAGAAAAATATCAAGATTTGCCGATGGATTTGGCCGATGCTTCTCTCGTTATTCTGGCAGAACAACTAGGTCATGGGCGAATTTTGTCAGTTGATTATCGAGATTTTAACACCTATCGCTGGAAAAATACAGAACCATTTGATAACCTCTTTCAGGAATTTTTATGATGTAGTGCAGTCACCATAAATGCTATCTCGCGATTGCAATCACCCGTAGGGTGTGCTTCGCAATCGCCCATAAGAAGTGCTTCCCAATCGCATTTATAACCCGTAGGGGTGTTGGGATCCCTCAACCCAACCGACAAAACCAGTCGGTTTTCAACTGACTTTCGCTTTGAGACCGGGAATTGATTCCCGGTCTCCCCCAGAGACAGTCTCTAGGTAGGGGTTAATTTACAGCGGTTTTCATGTAAATAAACCACAATGATTGAACCAATTAAGCGCATCTCTCTCAGGCGATCGCATAATTCTGAAAGTAGTAAATCATTTTTCTCATCCAGCCAAGACTTGATCATGTTTAAATATTGGCCTGCAATTATCTGGGAACAAAATACAGATAAA